>CATKAP010000288.1 GCA_949746255.1 uncultured bacterium | reverse complement strand
TCCACCTATGTGGAGGCGGAGGACACACGGGAGAAAATCGACATCGTAAAGCTTAATGCAGAGATTGAGGAAATTGTGGCGCGGGAGCAACTGCTGAGAGATGAAATTAACAATATAATTGTAGCAATAGAGGAAGATACCAATGAGGCTGTCTGATGTTTTATCAAAAGCACCCAAAAGAGATTATACACAAGTAGATGCTTTTTTGCTGAACAAGCTTGGGAATGTAGGTCAGAAAGTGGATTTGTCAGTTGGTCAGGTCATGCTAAACTACTACTGCACTCATTGTGAAGATTTGCGGACGTTTTACTCGAAAGGAAAATTGTCGTGCATCTTTATTAATAAGCACCTTATTAGCATTGATTGCGTATTGGTTTGTGGCTGTGGGACAAATGTTCAAATATGGTTTTTAGTGGAAAGCGAAAATGATATTACATCACAAACACCGTTAATCCGTATTTTGAGAAGAAGTGAGCAATTATCAGATGCAGTTAAAATTAACACTTCACGTTATGGCGACTTTTCATCCCTCCTTGATAAAGCAGAACAGGCATATCGAGCAGGCCTAGGTGCAGGTGCCATTGTTTATTTGAGGAAAATTTTTGAAAAAATCACTATTCAGACGGCAAATGCTATGGGGATTACATATGCACAATATGAAGGAGGAAATCCCAAAAATTTTTCTAATCTGCTTCAAGAAGTTGATAAAAAATGTGGTATCATTCCTAAAGAATTTTCTTCGGATGGGTATAGGCTTTTTCGAGAATTAAGCGGTGTAGTGCATGGTGAATACGATGAAAGTCTGGGATTAAGCAAATTTGAGCCATTACACAGGCTTGTTATTGGAATTTTGGAGAACGTGCATAATTCCAGAGAATTAGAGGATGCAAAAAAAGCATTGGGCTGGTGCAAAGATGGCGAGGAGGATACATGACAAATCTTGAACAAATGATCCGAAAATTGTGTCCGGGCGGGGTAAAGTTCTATCCACTTGACCAAGTAGCGCATTATGCGAAAAAGAGAATTGGCGCATCACAAATAGATGAAACGACATATGTAGGTGTTGAAAACCTTTTGCAGAACAAACAAGGAAAAACAAAAGCATCTTTTGTCCCCACAAGTGGTGTTGTTATTTGTTTTGAAGAAGGTGATATTCTTATCGGAAACATCAGGCCGTACCTCCGAAAAATATGGCTAGCCGATTGTAATGGGGGAACAAATGGAGATGTTTTGACTATTCAAATTGAGGACAGGGCGGTTTTGATTCCCCGATTTTTATACTATGTGCTGTCTTCAGAAGATTTTTTTCTCTATGATATTCAAAATTCCAAGGGGTCAAAAATGCCTCGTGGGAGCAAAGAAGCAGTAATGAACTATCGAGTTCCCGTCCCCCCTCTGCCTGTGCAGAGCGAAATTGTCAAGATTCTTGACAATTTCGCGGAGCTTACAGCGGAGCTTACAGCGGAGCTTACAGCGGAGCTTA
>CATKAP010000287.1 GCA_949746255.1 uncultured bacterium | reverse complement strand
GTTTTCAGTCGACGAAGGTGCCTTGTAGGTTTCGCTCGTGGTCGTGATTGCAATGCCGATTGCGCGCTTTTCGTTTTCCGAAAGGTTTGCGGGCAATTTGTCAAGTGCCGCGCGTACCTGTTTTCCGAAAGCCGACTTCGCAAAGCGGAGTGCGGTTTCTTTGCTCATTTCAGCCGTTGCAACGCCCTTTGCGGCGGCGTTTCCGTTGTTCGCGATAATCTGCTTGCCGCGCTCGTCCGTGCCGTTGTCGGCGGGAGCGGGGGGCTTGTCGCGGGCGGCGCGCTGTTCGTCGTCCGCGTTGGTCTTTGCGGCGCGCTGTTCGTCACTTTCGCAAAGTTCGATTTGATAATCAACTTTTGCGAGTTCCGCCTTGATTTCAGCAAAACGCTTTTCGTTTGCGCCGTCGATTTCTGCAATGAGTGCGGCGCGCTTGTTGAGAAGTTCCTGTTTAGTCATAGTTTTTTAGACTCCTTTTGAATAAAAATTTTTCTTTTTCAAGCTGTAAAGCCGCTTGCTCGCTTGCCGCCCTTTTTTCGTTGTCCAACGCCGCCGCCGAGCGTGCATTTTCAAGCACGGTTTTTGCGTTGTCCAACGCGGCGGAGCGGGCGTATATCGAAGTTTGCGGGTATGCACCGTCATTGACTGCCGATACCTCGAAAACCCTTGATATTTTAGTAACGCGGCGGTGCGGCATATCGGTGTCAAGTCCCGACCATTCGTCACCGTCGATTTTTACCCCGAAGGCAAACGACATATCGCCGATGTCCTCGCGGTCGACCGCCGAGCATAATTCGCGAGCGGTGCTGTTGTTTTGCACGTCAAGCCGTGCGTTGATATGTAGACCCTGCGACGTGACTTCAACGTCCATTGTTGAACGTTTGCCGCGACGGTGCCGCGCAAGCGGTATCATACCGTCGTTGTGATTGACCATAAATTTGATGTCGGTCAAGTCTGCGTCGTCAAGCGCGTGCGGGTCGATTTCTTCCGTAAAGTAGTTGCCAATTTGCGTACGTGCACCAAACACAATCGGGTACCCTTCGACAAGCCCTTCAAGCGGTTTAATGTTGACGGGTGCCGTATCGGGTGCCGAACGGTACACAATGCCGTTTTTGCCGCTTTCGGGCGGCGTGTTCTCGTTAATCAACATCGGTGTCACCTTCCTTTTTGTCGGGCGCGTCCGCGTCCGTTTCGTCGTTATTTGCAGGGGCGGGAGCCGCATTTGTTGCGGGCTTTTTTATTGCCGTCATTTGATACTCGTTTGCAAGCGTTGCGTCGATGTAGTTCAACGACACGCGGGTGGGTTGTCCGTCGGGCTCATACCCAAGCAACTCGCGGCGTTCGTCGCGGGACAACAATGCGTCGTCTTTTGTCATTTCCGCGATTTGCTGTCGACGTTCAAACGAAAGCGACTGCACCAACTTGTCGTAAACCTTTATCGTGTGCCCGAAAGCAAGTTGACGCGGGGTAAATAAAGTGATTTTCATTGCCTCCGCAATCGACATCAACAAACCTTCGACCGTCGTTTGATAAAACGCCGTGTATTCGCTGTCGGTGTACTTGCCCAAGTATATCGGCAACGACACACCGAACGGGGCAAGCAATTCGTCACGCAAAAACGTCAAAATGTTTGACGGTATGTCTGTTGCGTTGATGTTTATGGGTGTAAATTCGCTTTCGTAGTCGGTCGCAACAATGCCGTATTTGCTGTCGAAAAGGTGCTCCTCGAATTCGTCGCGGGTAAGCGTCTTTTTGTCGACATCGGCAACGGTTTTCATTGACAAAATGCCTTTAAGTGACAGGCTTGCCTCTAACGATTTGGGCACCGCCTCGTGTATGACGTGCATTGTCTGCAAGTTTCCGAGCAAGTCGTTGTATTCGCCGCCGCCCGATTTGCCGCCACCGAAGTATGCGTTCGCACCGTAACCGTTGCGTATGTGAATTATGTCGGAGTATGGACAATCAAGCACCAAGCCGCCGCAAACGCTTGTCAGTTCGACGCGCATTTCGTCGCCCGCATAGTACAATTTGACGGTCGCGTTTTCAATCGGGTAAAACCCGCGCGTGACGCGGCGTACCTTGTCGGAGCCGTCAATCGGCACTTCGTCATACGCCCAATAAATAAAGCAATTTTTGTTGACGATTGTTAAATATGCGACCTTGTACAAAAAGTCCTTCAGTCCGCAAAGCGGGTTGACGCGGGCGGCAAGCACGGCGTTTATGTCGTCGTTCGGTCTAACTTCGACGCGGTGCGGGTTTTGTTTTTCGATTACCGATTTTACGGCGCACTTTGACACTTCCTCGCAAACGCGATGTATCGCGGTTTTTACAACGTCCGATTTGTGAATATCGTTGCCGAAAGACGAGAAAAGCACTTGATTGTTGACAAACTGCCGTCCGTAAATGTGCGACTTGCCCCAACCGAGTAAATTTTCGATTGCCTGTTTTAATGCCACGCGGTTGCCTCCTTTTGCGAAAAATAAAAAAGTGGGTCGATAACTACCAACACGCAATAAGCGTGCGATTGATAGCATATCGACCCACTTGTTTTTGAGATTATAGTCAAAAATGGGGTACTCGTCGGCGGGTGCCGACGGATACGTTTATTAAATTTGCTTTAATTATAGCGATTTTATCGGGCGAAGTCAACACCTTGTCGGGCATTTCGCGCGTAAAATTTCGCAATTATGCGTCTTTTTTGATTGTAAACGTGTATTCACGCTTGCAAAGCGGGCAATAATACGTGACATTTATCACGCCGTCGCGCCCGTCATAACGCCCCAAAAGTTTGTTATGAACGGGGCAACGTATTTCGCGTTGATATTGTGTCGGTTGCTGTTTTCTTGTTTCGTCGTCCATTTTTAACCTCCGATTGCCCGCGTAAATTCTGATTTGCACTCGCGCAATGTTGCGTAAGCAATGACCTTTGACATCGTGCCGTCGATTTTGTTGCCGACATAACCCGCGATTTTTTCGGGCATTACAAAACCTTTGCCGTCGTGTCGTATAGCTGTATTCTTAAAGCACCATGCGCACATTTCGTTGTTGTTGTAATTGACGTGACGGGCGCGCAAATCTTCTTCAAGTGTACGCGTCGGTGTGTTTAACGACTCGCACGTCATTTTGATTTTTGTCACAACGTTTGTGCCGAAGTTTGTTGCCGTTATTTTTGCGAATTCCTTTGCGTGCCATTCGTCATACCCGACTTTTAACGGGCGTATGCCGTACTCGTTGTAAATTTCGCGTATGTACTTTGCGACAACGTCGTCGTCGATAACATTGCCGTCGACGATACGTACAAGCCCCGCCGACGACCATTGTTTGTAGTCCTTTTTTTCGGGGTTTGTCGGCGAGTCGGTCGATTGCAGGTCGCCCGCCTTTGCCGATGTGACAAAATACATCGTGTACAAGTATTTTGTCGGGTCGTTCGGTCGCATAAAAAGGAAAGTGCAGGCGCACAAGTCGTTTGTTTCTGCAAGGTCAACCCCGACAATGCACCATGTCTTTTTGAAGTCGTCGAGTGTAAAGGTGCCGTCGCAAGCGACGATGTCGGAAAGACGCAACCAAGCCGCCGCCGATAATTGTTTCAAGTTGAAGTCTTTTGCGAGTATGTACGCGCGGTCGGTGTTGCTTTTGCTTGCGATGTCGACTTTTTCGCGCAAGTACGACCATTTTTTTGCGATACCGACAAGGGGGTTTGACTTTTGCCACGACCGTTCGTCGTTCCAAATTTCTGCCTCGCTGTCCTGCGTGTAAAGCCATATCAACCAACGGTCGGCGGTATCTTCACCGCGCAATACTTTTCGGGCGACAATTAAGCGTTTGTCAAGATACCCGTCACGCACGATACCTTCGGTCGTGATTTCAAAATATAACGGCTCGTCCTGCGTCGACAATGATGTTTGCAAGGGCAAGACCATTGACGCGTCTTGCATTTCGTGCACTTCGTCGACGATAACGGTTTTTAAGTTTCG
>CATKAP010000286.1 GCA_949746255.1 uncultured bacterium | reverse complement strand
CAATATTTCAAAAATATTTTTCTCTCTTTGAAGGTCTTTATTTTCCTTTTTAAGCATTTCATTCTTATTTTTAAAATGTTCATTTTGAACCCTAAGAACCTCATTTTCAAATCTAAGAGCTTCTATTTCTTTTTGGAGAAATGATAATTCATTTCTTTTAATAAACATATTTAATCCTCCTTATGCTGCAATCAGTTCATACAAAAGTGGAGCAGACATCTGGAACATATCAAATAACTCCATCAGCTCACTGCTTTCTTTTAATTTACCATCCACAATACTAATGTTGTAGAATTTGTTGAGAAAACCGCAGCCGGTACATTTTCTAACCAAGCTGTTAACTTTTAAGATCATGTATCCTGCATTGCGTGCGCTGTTATCACGCTTAACTCTCAAATCTTCTCCTAAAAGGGTTTTATGTCCTTCCTGAAGCAGAGCTTCTGCTTTCCATGCACGATTCATTTCCATAACAATAAGTCCAGCATAGAATTTAATATTTACTTTGTTTTTCATTTTATTTTCCTCTCTTTCTTACCTAAAATCGCTATTTTAACATCATACAAACTTTTTGATTAACTTCCTTATATTTTTTTAAGGATTTACCTAATGATTCAATACTGTTTTGATCATATATCAGTTTTAAAGCACAATTTGTAGATCTAATAAGATTTAACATTGCGTCTGATATAATATACAGTTCATCATCGGTAAAAGTTTCTTTTGTTTGACTCTCTGTACATTTCATGCTTTTCCTCCAAACATTCTTTTTTATATTGTATATATAATAAAAGAACTGCCAAAAATCGGTCCATGGCAGTTCTGAAAGTAATTTATACATAAAAAGACAGAATACCATTTTCCTGTGTTATGTTAGATGGTCATAAATACCATCCGGGAAAGCAGTAAACTGTCTTTTTATGTTTCTATATATATGAACACGGCTTTTACCATGATGCTTCAGAAGAACCAGGTTCTTCCTTTAGTCTTTACCAACTAAAAAATAGCCCCCTTATATAAGGAAACCATTTCACTAATGACTTATTACTAATAGTTGGCAAACAAATATTAAGATTATAATACTCCATTTATCTATTTTTGTCTACCTAAAATCAAAAAATATTCTTTATTCTTTGATAGATTAGACAATATTACTTTTACTTTCCCATATTTTAAATATGCATAATGCTATATAATCGAGTAGGAGGGGGTAACTAACCCCCGTCCTCTCACACCACCGCTCATGCGGTTCCGTAAGCGACAGTTCAGTTGTTCAAAGATGTGTGCCTATGCCTTGCACTATTCATTCCTAACTCTAAGCGTTCTTATCTTTTACTCTCAGTTTCCAACCTACCCTCATATAAGTAACCTCTTATGAGAAACTGCTATCTTAAAGTATCAGATAAATAGCGTCTGTCTTATCCCAACCGTCAAGTCTTTTCCTCCATCTACTTTTACAGACTTCCTCAGTACTAAGACTTGAGCTGACTTTTGTATGTTTAGCCATGCCTTACAACATGGGTTACTAAGGTGTATATATTGTATCACTTTTCAAAGCGTGCCATACAGACCCCCAGTTAAGGAGCGTAATCTTTCCCTCCACCTATCTGCCATATTTACCCAGTATACCTTCGGATAGTTATCTTATATGGGATTTCTGTCCGTCAGACCAGAAGTTTGCTATCCAACTTCCATCAGATTTCATCTTACGATGGACACCCTTGCCATTGGCTATAAGTTTCCCTCTATCAGGGCACTTTACAGACTTGTACCGATTACACATATATTACGCCCATGCTGGGCGTACCAATAAAAAACTCCTACACTATGTGCAGGAGTTTAAATGTTTTTTTACTCTTCCCATTGAACAATTTGTCCAAATCCTGAGTTATCAATTTCCCCCGGCAGATATTCTGTTATATCTGCGGTCTGTTCTACCATGTCTACAACCACTGGTTCAGCGACAATAACCTGCTGTGTTTCCTGAACAGGTTCTGAAATCAATACTGACTCCGGAACTTCTTCGATAGGGTATGTTTCGGTTGTTTCAGATACGTTAGCTATCTCTTCTTCAATTTCTGAAGTTTGAATAACTTTTTCTGCCCCGGCCATTTCAGTTTCTTTAATTGTTGAAGTATTATCCTCTATTTTAGAATTATGCTCAGGGGAATTTTTGATAATTTCTTCTCCTGAAGCTTTAATATTTTTGGTGTCATTAAAGGGTACTTCTTCAACTTCTTTAACCGGCATAATTGCGTCATCCGATATATAGCCGTATTCTCCCGCTGATACATTGTTATTGTAAACAGCATAAACAAAAACTGCTGCCAAAATAATTGCGATTATGGGTATAATTTTTTTCATGTTTTTTCTTACCTCTCTTCTAAGTATTTT
>CATKAP010000285.1 GCA_949746255.1 uncultured bacterium | reverse complement strand
TAATTTTTTTATTTTTTATATTATAAATATGTATTATGAGAAAATAAAAAACCCGCGATAAACCAACATTCATCACGAGTTTGATTTTTTATAACGTTTCCGAGCGTCCCTCACGCCGTACTGACGAAACCGTTACGCAAAGACGCTTTACCGCGCCGATACGCAAATTACTTCCTCTTAATTTACGTTGTTATTATATAATAAATAAATTTTGTTGTCAAATAAATTTGATATATTTTTATCTATTTACTTTATCATTCCGAAAATTTTATCTGAAAGCTCGGCAAATTTAACGGGGGAAAGCGTTTCTCCGCGCGCGGTCCGCGCTATACCGCACTCGACTAAAAGGCTCTGCGCCTGTTCGCGTGAAAATTTAAAACCGTTTACAAGATTGTTTTCCAATGTCTTACGCCGAGCGGCAAAAGCGGCGTGAACGGTTTTTTTATAAAGCTCCGCGTCCTTTACGGTAATTCTGTTATCCTCTATGGTAAATTTTACGACGGCGCTATCCACGTTGGGGCGGGGGAAAAACATTGTGCGCGGCACTTTTTTTACTATTTCCGTATTCGCACGCAACGCGATAACCGCGGTTATCGCGCCGTAATCGGACGTATTTTCTTTGGCGCAGAATCTTAACGCGACTTCTTCCTGTACCATAACGGTCAAACTTTCACACAGTCCGGATTGTTCCAATACTTTGGTAATCAAAGGAGTAGTTACATAATAAGGCAAGTTTGCAACCAATTTATATTTACCCGTTTGTTTTTCCAACTCCGTTAAATCCGTTTCCAAAAAATCACGGAAAATAACTTGAATATTATCTCTGCCCGCAAGCGTGCGCGCCAAAACGGGCTGTAAATCTTTATCTATTTCAAAGGCGATAACTTTTTCGGCTTTTTCCGAAATAGTGCGTGTCAAAGTCCCCGCGCCGCAACCTATTTCTATTACGGTATCGCCCTCTTCCACACCGGCAAGCGTAACTATAGAAGAAAGCAAATTTTTATCGGTAATAAAATTTTGTCCGAACTTTTTTTTGAAGCCGAACCCGCATTCGGCAAGAATGCTTTTTAAATTATTTTCCATATTTTAGCCGCCTTGAAAAAGTATAAACCAATTATAACAAGCCAAACTTATTTTGTAAACGTTTTTGATACGTTTACACACTTAAGATAAAAAATCCCGCGCTCATTATGCGCGGGATTTGACTTTTTAATTTAATTTTTTAAACAACGAATGAGCGTTTTGCCAAACTGTTTCGGCAAGCGCCTCTTCCGTTATCCCGCGTATATGCGCCATATTAGCGGCAATTTCCGGTATACTTTCGGGAGTGTTCGGAAATATTCCGGCTTTGCTTTTAGGAGGAAGATACGGGCTGTCGGTTTCTGTTAACAACCTGTCTTCGCACAATGAAGCAATAGTCTTTTTTGCCTTTTTACTCCCGGAATAAGTACTTGTTCCGCCGAAAGAAAAATACAAACCGAGCTTTTGAAGCTCAAAAGCTATTTCCGCCGAATGAGAATAACAGTGCAACAACGCCCCGCTGTTCAAAAGCGCGGCGTTTTCTTTAAGTAAATGCAACATATCTTCGGCGCAATCTCTGGAATGTATCTGAACGGGCAAACCGACCCGCGCCGCAAGTTCCAGCTGTTTTAAAAACATTTTATGCTGTAACGGCTTATCGGTGTCGGGATAATGGTAGTCCAAACCTATTTCCCCAACGGCAACGCATTTAGGATGTTTTGTCAGTTCTTCTATGCGCGAAAGCTCGCCCTCGCGGTATTTCTTTAATTCCGTAGGATGAAAACCCACCGTAAAATAACAAGCGGGAAAACGTTCGGAAAGCCGCATACCGTATTCACTCGATTGCAAATCAAAGCCGGCGGCGATAACTTTTTTCACATCCGCCGACGATAAGCGCAAAAATAAATTTTCCAAGTCACCGAAATGACCGCCGTCCAAATGGCAGTGGACGTCTATAAACTTCACGCCAAAACGCTCCCGTCGGGCAAATCTTTTTCGGGCGAAACCAAAGAAAGCGTTCCGTCGGGCGATTCGGCGCAAACAACCATACCCTCGCTCAAAATTTCTTTCATTTCACGCGGAGGAAGATTTACAACCACAATTACCTTTTTACCCACCATTTCTTCGGCGGTGTAATGTTTGGCAATTCCCGACAACACGGAAATTTTCTTTCCTTCGCCTATACTTATGGTTTCATGTAAAAGTTTGCTCTTTTTAACGGCTTCGCACGCAACCACAGTGCCCACGCGCATATCTATTTTGGCGAAATCGTCTATACTTATAAATTCCTTAATTTCCTGAACGGGTTCTTCGGCTTCTACGGGTTTTTCAAACATTTTCACAATCTCCTCCGTCTTTTTTCTTTCAAACAGCGTTACCGGCTCTTTCGTTACTTTAAACTCTTTTAAACAAGCCGTTTCGCCTGTTTTGCGTTCCGCAGCTCCTATTTCCTTCAAAATTGCCGCCGCCGTTTGAGGCATAAAAGGTTTTAAAATATTCGCGCCTATATCGAGAGACGTCAACAAATTGTACAACGTCTCGGAAAGTTTTGCTTTTTGGCTTTCGTCTTTGGCAAGCAGCCAGGGCGTAGTTTCGTCTATATATTTGTTTGCTCTGCGGAAAAGCCCCCAAAGGCAATCCAACGCGTCGGCAACCTTGTATTCTTCCATTTTTGCTGCTACTTTGGCATACGTGCCGCGAACAACCTCTTCGAAATTGTCGTCCGTTTCACCTTTTACTCCCGTTTTCGCCGCAACTCCCCCGAGATATTGATTAGTCATGGAAACGGTTCGCTTTACCAAATTCCCCAATACGTTGGCAAGATCGGAATTATATCTCTCGCACATTAATTCCACCGTAATAATACCGTCGTCTGCATAAGGCATTTCATGAAGTACGAAATAACGCACGGCGTCCGCGCCGAAAGCTTCGGCAAGTTCGTCGGCGTAGAGTACGTTACCCTTTGATTTCGACATTTTATCCCCGCCCTGCAACAGCCACGGGTGTCCGAAAACGCACTTCGGCAAAGGTTCGCCGAGCGCCATTAAAAATATCGGCCAATATATCACATGAAAACGAACGATATCCTTACCTAAGATATGCACGTCCGCGGGCCAAAGCTTTTTATATTGCCCGGAACTTCCTTCGGGCGAATAACCTATGCCGGAAATATAATTGGTCAGAGCGTCAAGCCATACGTAAACTACGTGGCGGTTATCGAAGTCGACGGGTACCCCCCACTTGAAAGTAGAACGGGAAACGCACAAATCCTGTAACTTGCATTTTAAAACACCCTCTTTTACCGCCTTTAGAAGTTCTTCGTCGCTCTTACCGACGAATTCGTCGTCAAGAAGGAAATTATTGAACATCTCGTTCCTGCGCGAAACGGGCTTTATGAATTCAGGGTGAGTTAAAATATATTCCACAAGACGGACGGCGTATTTACTTGTTTTAAAGAAATATGCTTCCTCTCTCGCCGGTTTAACTTCCCTGCCGCAATCGGGACACCTTCCGTTTATCAGTTGGTTTTCGGACCAAAAACTTTCGCAAGGGGTGCAATACAATCCTTCGTATGAACCTTTATAAATATCACCCTGCTCGTAAAACTTTTTAAATATTTTTTGAACGGCGCGCTCGTGCTCCGGGTCGGTAGTACGTATGAATTTATCGTAACTTACGTTCATCAGCCCCCATATATGTTTAATTTCTCCCACTACGCTGTCGACGAATTCTTTGCACGACACGCCTTTTTCAGCGGCTTTTTGCTCCACTTTCAACCCGTGTTCGTCCGTACCGGTCATAAAGAAAACGTCGTAACCCTGCATTCGCTTGAAACGCGCAAGCGCGTCGGAAAAAATTATTTCGTAAGTGTTGCCTATGTGAGGCTTGCCCGAAGTGTAGGTAATAGCCGTTGTAATATAAAATTTTTCAGCCATAACGTCTCCTTTAAGATTATTTTCTTTGCAAGTATATCACATTTTGCCAATAATGTAAAACTTAAAAAGGGGCGGGGCGCGGATTTTTTCCGCGCCCCGC
>CATKAP010000284.1 GCA_949746255.1 uncultured bacterium | reverse complement strand
TGAATGGTTATCCTGATTAAATTCAACAGTTATTCCGTTTTCAAAAAAATCAGATTTTTTGTAACTTTCCATAAAAAAACCACGATTATCCCCAAAAACTTTGGGTTTCACTAAAATTACATCTTCAATTTTTTGCTTTATAAATTCAAACGGCATAATAATTATCCTTCATCTTTGATTAAAGTTACCAACTCCTTTACACCACTATTTTGGATTGCATTCAATTTATTTAATACCGCGAAATTATTATCAACCATTTCGCGGAACGCTTGTCTATCCGGAATTTTTCCGTTTATTAAATCATTATTAAGAATATAAGAGTATCCAAGACTATCAAAATCACCAATAGCGGGTTGCACAACCACAGGAATAATACCAAATGCTAAATATTCAATTATTTTTGTGGGGCAAGCAACTCGATTAACAATTATGTCATCTCTTAATACAAAACCCAAATCTGCTTTAACATACTCTTTTTTTATTTCTGAATATGGAACAGTCTTTAATTCAACCTTTTTAATTAAGTTGTACTTATCCAGTTTTTCCTTAAATATATCAATATCCACAGAAAGAATTTGAATATCGAATTTATCTGCAATCTTACTTATAGCATCAATCATCAAATCAACATTTTGCCATTTTTGGGCTCCGCCGGAATAAACAATTTTCAGCCTTGAACTATTACTTGCAACTTTTTTTGAAATATTATGACTAAAAATAGGTAACTTTATAAAATGAGTACCTATACCTGGATATTTCGATTTATAAAAATCAATCATAGAACCAGAAACAGCGACTAGAGCCTTGACGTTATTAAATGCAAATTGTTCCAATTTTTGAAAATTAGACACTATACTACTATCGCAGCCATTAAATTCAACTTCTTCAACAGCACATCCATGGATATCAATAATTATTTTATTTTTAAATTCCTTAATATATTCTTCGGGAAGTTTATCTAGCATATATAAACTATGACAATATATGTACTTTGCTTTTTTGCATAGCTTATAAAATGCAATTTTATCTAGGCAATGATAAACTTTTATACATTTATTTTTAAAGC
>CATKAP010000283.1 GCA_949746255.1 uncultured bacterium | reverse complement strand
TTCCGATCTGACTTCTTTTTATTTTATACAGGTAACATACAAGTAAGTAATTATATATTTACAATTAAAAATATGACTGTCGGGAGCAATTACAGGTGCCTTTAACTTGCATTTTTAAAAAATTATCTTTATAATAATTAACGCATAAACAAGAGGAAATATAATGGAATATCTGGCAATTACAATAATAACTTTCATATCCGGAGTAATAGGAACCGGTTTAGGCGGTCTGATAGGAGCCGTTCTTAAAAGAGATTCAAACAAAGTGGTAAGTTTACTGCTTTCGTTTGCGGCGGGAATAATGTTAGCCGTAGTTTGCTTCGACTTAATGAGCGAGCCGATTGAAATGATGAAGGAAGGCGCGCTTCCGGAATATACTCCGTTTATTGTTATCGCGGCGGTAATTATAGGTTACGGCATAGTATATCTACTCAATTTTTTCATTGATAAAGCCACGAACCACGAAGTAAAACATATAGACGACAACCACCCTGCTACGGCGGACGATTTAGACGAACTTATCCATTCAAACCATTTGCAATCGCATAAAAATTCGAATTCAAAACTGTTTATTGCGGGGCTTGTTATGATTACGGCTATCGCCCTTCACAATCTTCCCGAAGGAATGGTTATAGGCGCAACCTACGCAAACACGGCCGATTTAACCGCAAATTTGTTTTCGGGAAGCGGATTTATAATCGCTATCGTAATAGGGCTGCACAACATACCCGAAGGCATGGCGGTTTCTGTTCCGTTGATTTCAGGCGGAATGAGTAAAATTAAAGCGACGGCTTTAACGGCGTTGAGCGGACTACCTACCGTAGTCGGAGCTCTGTTAGGTTACGCGCTAGGCGGAATAAACGATATTATGCTTGTACTTTCGCTAGGCTTTGCAAGCGGCGCGATGCTATACGTAGTTCTAGGCGAACTTCTTCCCGAAGCCGTTTTAATGTGGAAAAGCAAACTGCCCGCGTTGGCAATGTTTATCGGTTTGCTTACAGGTTTTCTTTTAGTCATGTTTTAATAGTATTTTTGCAAAAAACCACCGCGGAGCGATTATTCAGATCGCTCCGCGGCAGTTTAGAAGGAATTAAACAACAAAGAACTCATTAGTCACTCTTTGCATCTGTAGGCAATATATTTCACAAACAAACCGATATTTTCGCGGATTATTTGCCGTAATCCGAGCGGCTTCCCACTATACAAACGTGTTACCGCCAACTCTGTTTACAAAATCAATTTTCGACGTTTTCAGTCTTTTCAACCGTTTCCGTTTCGGGAACGGTTTCTTCTTTAATTACAAACTCTTCGGGAATAGGAATTGCGTTAGACGAAGGCGCAGCCGAAGTAACGCGCTCTCTCTTGGTGAAAATCTTATTGTAAACCTTATCGAGCCAGTTTTCCTTTTCCTCTATAACCTCGCCCGTTTTTTTGTTTATTCTGGGCTTCTTTTCGGGAATAAACATTGCTGGAACCTGATCTATAGTCTGCCAGGTAGCCATAGCCTGTTCCATGCTCATGCCGCCTTGAACAGCGGTCTTTCTCACGGCGTTAACTGCCTGTATTTCCTGCAACTTTTTGCCGGACAAGCCGTATCTCGTCATACAGAAAACGGTAACCATCCAGGCAACCATGGGAAGCACGCAGAAACAAATTATAGTGGAAGCTTCCATACCGGGCATATACGGAGTATCCTCCGCGGGCAAGCCGTTGAGTCCGGGTACTAGGAACACTATAAACAACTGCAACAAAAGCGTTTGCAACGAGGATATAATTTTATCGACGAGAGAGAAAATGGTACCCATTATACCGGGAACGTAATTGCCCGAACGGTAGGTTTCGTAATCGGTGCAATCGGCAACCATGGGAATAGTAAGCTGGTCGCAACAGTTGAACGCGCCGTAACCGCATCCGTACAAAATTATAAATATTATAGTGTAAGCGTTAATCGTCAAATGGAATCCGCTGTCGTCTATTTTATACAGCGAAAGCCATGTTGCGGGATTATCGTGATTGTAAATGCAAAGCATTACCAAAACGCCTATATAAAACAGTATCGCAAACACGGTGAACTGCGCTACGCCGCGCTTTTGCCCCTTCTTACCCGCCGTATTAGATCCCCACAGGAAGAATATTCCCATGAATACGAAGCACAACGCATAAAAAGGAATGAACAATCCGTTATAGTCGCCCATAAGGCAACCGTAAAGCATAAAGGCAACCGCACCGCTCGTAGCTATGGTAGAAGCAAGTTTATTAAGTCCCGACGAAAGCACAAGCCAACGAATTTCCTTATTGCCCTTTAAAATACCTAAATAATCTTTCATCTTTGCGGGCTTTGCGGTAATTCCCCAGAATTCCGCTCTGTCCTTGTTCCATATGGCGGCAACAGCCATAACCGTGTATACCGCAGAAAGAATAACGACGAAAGGAACCATAATATTATAGAATTGCGGTCCATAAGCCGCGCCGCTTAAATAGGTATAAGTTTTTGACGGATCCAAAGTAGTTGCCAAATCACCTATGGCAATACCTTTTTCGGTAAGAGCGGCAATCAGCGCTTCAACCGTAAAGGCTCCGTTCCCCGTAGCCTCGTGTATTATCAGCCCTTTGGAACAAATATCGGGATTGGTAAGTATACCGCCCGCCATAACGTTTATAAGAACTATAGAGCCTATCTGTCCTATCATGTTCCAAATAACGAACTGCGAACGCTGTTTGGGATCGTTGGTAAGGCAGGTCTGCCCCGCTTTTGTAACTGCGCACTGACAAGTGTAGCCAATAACATATATTATATAGCAAACTATAAAGCAAACCCATCTAAGCCAACCAACGTTATCGGGAAGTCCCCTGAAAACCACCATCATCAAAATTACGGATAGCGCCAAAATAAGGTTCCCTATAACCATAAACGGACGGAATTTACCGAACTTAGAACGGGTTCTATCCATTATTCCGCCGAGTATAGGGTCTGTTATTCCGTCGAAAACTCTCATACAAGGCACGAATATACTTGTAAACGTGCTTACCGCAAGCACAAGTCCCGCCGAAACCACGGTACCAGCAAGCGCGCCTTCCGTACTTCCCGTAAGGTACATAAGCGCATAATACGTGAAATAGCTGTAAAATGCAAAATACACGTTGGTAGCCGCATTATTAAACGGGAACAGCGCGATTTGCCAACCTTTGGCTTTATTTAAGCCGACAGTCTTTTGTTCCATTCTTCCTCCCCGAAATCTTATAAAATTACAAAATTCCGTTCCAATATTTTTTCACAATTATATTTTACAACAAAATTTGTTAAATAACAATTGCAATTTTTGCGCAAATACATTGCAATTTTTGTTTTATTGGCGTATAATACGGATATGTTCAACTTTGTTTACAAAAATATCGACTTTGCGCACAAAATTGACACCGCAAGCCAACCTTCCGAAAACTATTTTAAGCACCTGCATTATTTCAATGAAATTATTTATTTCGTCAAAGGCGACGTGCGGTATACAGTAGAGAGCAAATCGCGGGATTTAACCGAAGGCGATATAATTTTAATTCCGTCCGGGCACTATCATTTCGCCACGGTTAATTCGGAAGTGAATTACGAAAGATACGTGCTTAAATTCCCAAACAATATTCTGCCCGCCGAACTTGCAAAAAAAATGCAGACTCGCGGTCCTTTTTTCAAGGCGCAAAGAAAATATTCCTTTATTTTCAATCAGCTTGACACATATTTCGGAAAATATTCCGACGACGACCTTTTAACGTTGTTCTTGTGCGAAACGGTAAGAATGCTTGTAATGCTTTGCAGCGAACCGACTCACTCCATGAACCAGCCTCGCGGAATTATAGCCGACCTTATAGCATACGTAGACGAAAACATACGCAACGCGTTGACACTAGACGCTATTTCCGAACAGTTCAGTTTTTCGAAAAGTTACATAAGCAACGAATTCCGTAAATATATGAAAATCCCGCTCATGCAGTACGTCCGCGCAAAAAAAATAATCGCCGCGCACCAAATGATATTAAGCGGAGAAAAAAAACACGTCGTAGCGGAAACGTTCGGTTTTGACGATTACTCTACTTTTTACCGCTCTTACGTCAAAGTTATGGGTTTTCCTCCGAACGATATAAAAAAAGAATTACAATAACTTTTAATTTCCTCTCCGGCTTTTCGGAGGGGTATTTTGTATAAGCCCGAAAGCGATCGCTTTCGGGCTT
>CATKAP010000282.1 GCA_949746255.1 uncultured bacterium | reverse complement strand
TCTGAGGATGGTATTATCATTTGGAAATTGAGAAATATAAATTATTACAGCCAAGCTGAACTAACCACTACCCTTGGCCGAAGTTCTTCCGCCTGATATTCTTCGGGGAATCTGACCTGGATATCCTTGTTTTCGCCGATCTTCATTCCCTCTACCTGTTCTTCGAAACCGGGGATAAAACTCCCGCTTCCCAAAACAAGGTCGTAACCCTCAGCAGTTCCGCCCGCAAACTTTTCTCCGTTCACGCTTCCGGAAAAATCGATGTTTACGGTATCGCCGTTTTTGCACGCGCGGTCGTTAACCTCAACGTTTTTGGCGTTGCGCTCCAAAATCTTCGAAGCTTCCTTTTCCACTTCGTCTTCCGTAACATTATACTCAAACTTTTTAATTTTTAAACCTGTGTAAGCTTCGATATTTACTTCGGGTTTAACGGGAACCGTTGCGACGAGCGTTACGCCATTGCCTTCTTCCATGTCGTCAACCGAAAGTTCGGGTTCGCCTACTACGGTAAAATTGTCTTTTTCCTTTTCGATTATGGCAAAATAATGTTCTCTGTAAAGTTCGTTAAACGCTTCTTCGAAGAAAATAGCCTTTCCGTAATAATTTTCAAGCACGGGACGGGGCGCCTTACCCTTTCTGAATCCGGGTACCGCATACTTGCCGCGCGTTTTTAAATACGCCGACGACAACGCGCCGTTCCATTCTTCTTCGGTAAATTTAATTGTAAGTTTAACCGTGCTTTTTTCTCCTGCTGCCTGAGTATAATTCATCTGAACTTCTCCTAAAATGGTAATTTTATAATTTTTATACAAAGTATATTCTACCACAACGCAAATATTTTGAAAAGCGTTTTACCGCGGCAAATGAATTTACTTTTGAAAATTTTAGTTATATAATAAGATAGGTTATGCAAATAACCAGTGAGTGACGGCGCGTTATTTGCCGCCGACACAAACAATTAAATTATTAAGGTTGAATTTATGCCGCAGGACGCTTTTACAATAAAATTTATAGCAAAAGAGCTTAACGCCACCCTATCCGGCGGAAAGATATCACGCGTCAACCAACCTTCACGCGATAACCTTTTGTTTATTATATACACCGCAAAAGGCACGCTCAAACTCGAAGCGTGCCTTTCGGCAAAATATTGCAGAATTAATTTAACCGACGACGAAATTTCCGCGCCGAAAGTTGCGCCGTCCTTTTGCATGCTTTTAAGAAAACATTTGCAAAACGCGGAAATTTTAAACGTAAACCAAATTGAAGGCGAAAGAATAATTTACATGGATTTAAAACGGGTTTCGGAATTCGAAATTTCCGAAATGCGTTTTTATTTTGAAATCATGGGAAAGTATTCCAACGCGGTCCTTACTGAAAACGGAATAATCTGCGGCGCGCTGAAAACGGCGGCAATCGGCGAAAATACGCGGCGCGTTCTGTTCCCGGGCGTAAAATACGCTCTGCCTGAACCGCAAAATAAAATTTTTGCCGAGGACGTATGCCGTCTTAAAGAACTTTTTTCACTACCCCACGGAGACACGGCGAAATTTATAGCCGACAACGTGCAGGGAATCGCGTACACAACCGCGCTGGAAATATGCAGAGAATCCGGAGAAAACGTTACCGCGGAAGCCGTAAACCGCTATATATGCGGGGGTGAATATTCTCCTTGCATTGTTTTTAATGACGGCGAACCCGAAGATTTCAAAGTTCGCACAACTTCGAAAAACAAACAGCTTTTTCCTTCCGTATTACAGGCGCAAAGCGCGTTTTACGCATACGTATGCCGAAAACGTAAATTCGAAGAACAGCGCGGCAAACTATCCTCCATTGTGGGCGCGGCGGTAAAAAAACTTGAAAAAAGACTTTCCGCAATTAACCAAAAACTTTTGGATTGCCGCGGCGCGGAAGATATAAAACTTAAAGGCGAATTGATTACCGCCAACATATACGCCGTTAAACGCGGTATGGAATGGTTCGACGCCGTAAATTATTACGACGAAAACGGCGAAAAAATCAGAATCAATTTGGATAAAAGCCTGTCGCCTTCCGAAAACGCGCAAAAATATTATAAAAAATATGCAAAACTTAAAAGAACGCTTGCAAGCGTAAGCGTTCAAAAAGAGGAAACCGAACAAAAACTAACATACCTTAACAGTATTAACGCCCACATATGCGCCGCCGAAACGCTTTTGGATTTACAGGATACGGAAACGGAATTGAAAAACCTCGGTCTTATTGCCGAAGTAAAAACGCCGAAGAAAAAGACGGAGGAAAAAACTCCGTTCAGAGCTTTTTTTGCGGACGGATTCAAGATAATTTGCGGTCGTAACAACGTTCAGAACGACAGACTTTTAAAAAGTCTTGACCCCGACGACATGTGGCTTCACACAAGAGCCTACCATTCGTCTCACGTCGCCGTTATAACCGAAGGAAGAGACACGCCCGACGGAGTAATAAAAATTGCCGCGGAAATATGCGCGTACTATTCCGAAGGACGAAACGGAACAAAAATCGCAGTTGATTACACTTACAGAAAATTTGTGAAGAAACCACCGAAAGCAAATGCCGGTTTTGTTATTTATACGGATTATAAAACGGCGCTCGCCGACCCTTCCGCACACGCAGAATTAAAAACGGAGTAAAACCATGAAAGATAAAAACAACGAGAAAGAAAATATTTCAGAAGAAAAAAGCAATCCCAAATTATATTTTTACGCCGCTATCGTTTGCGCTTCGCTCGGGGCGGTAAGTTTCGGACTTGCTTTTACATTACTTGCGATTTACGCTTTGATTTGTTCAATTTTATTTGAAATTCTTGCGGTCGGGTTGTGCGGCATGCAGAAACGAAAAAATAACTTCAAAGGTTTACTCCCTCTAACCGTCGTTTGCTATTCGTTTTTGGCTGCGTTTATAATGTTTTTCATCGGAGGAATAATTTATACCGCGTTATAAGTATAAAATTAAGAAAAATTTGCCATTATTTATTATGATGGACAGAATTTGTAACGCGGTATTCAATAAAATCAGTTCGCTTGCCCCCGTAGGTCGCTACGTAATAATTTCCGATGAAGAATTTTGCGAGAACTTCCCGGACGACGTGGTTAAAGACTGCGCAGAAGTAAAAAAAGCGCTTAAAACGTTGATTGCGGGCGGTTTTGTAGACCTTAAATATTCGGGCGGAAATCTTTATTGCGTTTCTCCTTTAAAGAAGGAATTACCCGAAGAAAAGCCGGAACCCGAACCCGAAACTATTCTACCCGAAGCCAAGGGTGAACGCACGGTAAGCGGAAATATGCTGGCTTTTATAGCGGCTTTTGCGGGCGCCGCCGCGGGAAGTTTTCTGGTATCTTTGATTTTCAGCCTTATCTGATGCTTAACAGATTAGAAAACGAGGTCATGTCCGCGGTTTTCAGTCTTTGCGACGGAACCGACGGCTGTCTCGTATCCCCTCTCGATATACTGTCCATTCTTCCCGCAAAACACCGTTACGATATAGAAAAACTCGACGAAATTTTAAATGCGCTCAAATGCGACGGCTATTTTGACTTGATAGCTTCCGAAAGAAAAGGCGAAAAAATGTACGTTATAAACCTGAAAGAAAGCGGTTTTGCATTTAAACGCCAGGCAAGACAACGCCAACGCGATATAGGATTTAAAATACTGCTCGCTTTTATCGGCGCCTTTGCGACTTTTATATTCGGTCTTATATTAAAAGGCATATTCGGTTCATGAGTCTATCTGCCCCGTCGTCCGCTTCCATTTGCGGACGACGGGGCGTTTTACTTTAATTTTCGGCTAAATTTTTAAGATTAAAATAAAATTGCAATAGTTTTGTTGTATATATGCAATTTACTTACGGTAAATTTTGGTATATAATATTGGTGAGTATGAATAAGGGAAAATTTGCGGCAAAAAAAATAGCCGTTTTAGCTCTTCTAACGGGGCTCAGTTTAATAACGTTTATATTGGAAAATCTGCTTCCGCCTCTCGGCATTCCCGGAGCGAAACCAGGATTAGCCAACATTTTTTCATTGATTGCGCTGATAATATTTTCGCCTTGGGAAGCGTTTTCCGTGGTCGCGGCGCGCACAGTGCTCGGAGCCGTGTTTGCAGGGAACTTTTCCGCGCTTATGTACAGTTTTTCCGGCGGAATGGTTTCTATGTCCGTCGCTTCACTGTTGTTATACGGCGCGCATCCAAAAATTTCCGTCGCCGCAATTTCGGTTGCCGCGGCGGTTGCTCATAATATAACGCAAAACGTAATTTTTGCGCTTACCAACGGGTCGTTGCTGTACCTTGGCTATATGCCGTATCTCGTATTGCTCGGAATTGTTTCCGGAGCGCTCGTAGGCGGAGTTACGTTGCTTATTTTTAAAAGCGTGCCCAAAAAAATTTTTATAAATTTATACGGAACGCAGCGGTCTGAAGAAAGGTCCGCCACAAGAATAAAGATACGGGAGAATTAAAAGTGAAAGCAAAAAAAGCAAAATTTTATTTCGGCGGAATACACCCGCACGACAGAAAAGCGCTTTCCGCATGCGCCGCAACCGAAACATTGCCGTTACCCGAAATTTTGGCAATTTCCACTCAACAGTCGCTCGGCAAACCGGCGGAGCCTGTGGTAGCGGCGGGACAATGCGTAAAAGAGGGTGAAATTATAGCCCGTGCAAACGGACCAGTTTCTTCAGACGTTTTCGCAAGCGCAAGCGGAACCGTCACGGAAATAAAAGAAGAAACCGGCGCAAACGGAAGCAAAGAAACTTTTATTTTCATAAAGACTGACGGCAACGGAGAAAAAGCGTTTTTCCCTCCTCTCTCCTCCCCGTCAGCCGAAGAAATAAAAGAAAGAATAAAAAATTGCGGAATTGTCGGATTGGGCGGAGCGGGATTTCCCACCGCCGTTAAAGTCGCGCCGAGAACGCCGGTTGACACATTGATTATAAACGGCGCGGAATGCGAACCCTACCTTACCTGCGATTACCGGCTTATGTTGGAAAAAACGGATGAAACGGTGCGCGGCGCAAGATATATAGCAAAAGCTTTAGGGGTTGATAATATTATAATCGGCATAGAAGCCAACAACCCCGACTGTATCGCAGCATTTGAAAAAAACGATATACAGCCCGTTATTTTAAAGAGAAAATACCCTATGGGCGGGGAAAAACAGCTAATTTACGTTACCACGGGGCGGAAAGTCGGAATAGGCAAACTGCCCGCAGACGTAGGCGCGGTAGTTCAAAACGTTGCAACCTGTTTTGCCGTTTGCGAAGCTGTGGAACTCGGAAAACCTCTTTACGAAAGAATTATAACGGTTTCCGGAAAAGCAATAAAATCGCCGAAAAATCTATGGGTTAAAGTCGGCACGCAAATAAAAGACATAATAAACTTCTGCGGCGGTGAAAATTTTACGCCAAAAAAAGTAGTTCAGGGCGGACCGATGACGGGCGTTGCTCTCGGATCTTACGACCACTACACACATAAAACCACTTCGGGAATACTGTTAATGACGGCAGACGAAGCCGCGGCTGAAGAACCCACCCCTTGCTTGAACTGCGGCAAATGCGCGGACGTTTGCCCTATGCGGCTTATGCCGATGAATACGGCGTTTTACGCTTCCGCTGGCGATATGGACGCCGCGGCAAAATACGGTAACACCGCCGCCTGTATAGAATGCGGAGCTTGCGAATATATATGTCCCGCAAAAAGACCGCTCATTCAAGCTATACGTAAAACGAAGGCTTACCTTCGCGATAAAAACAAACGAGGCGATAAATAATTATGGATAATACAGTTGTAATTTCCACCCCTCCCCACGTAAAATCAAAGCGAACTACCAGAAGAATTATGATCGACGTGGTTATCGCGTTGATTCCGTGCGCGGTAATGGGAATCGTATATTTCGGCTGGCGCGCCGCCGTAACGGAAATCGTTTCGGTACTCTCCTGCGTAGCTTCGGAATTCGTATATTTTTTTATAGCAAACAAAGGATTTTCAAATAAATGCGCGAATGCCGCAGCAGTCTGCAAACGGTGGCTTAAACAATTCGACTTTTCGTCGGTTGTCACCGGCGTTATACTTGCAATGGTTTTACCTTCCGAAGTGCCGTGGTACGCGGTGCTTCTCGGCGGAATATTTGCAATTGCTTTGGTTAAAATGCTCTTCGGCGGAACGGGTAAAAATCTGGTAGCTCCCTCCACCGCGGCGCGCGTATTTATGTTTTTAAGTTTTTCGGCGGTAATGACGTCTTATTCGGAACCGATATTAGGGGCAATATTCCCTGCGGAAGATTTGATACAGTCTAGCGCGACAAGTCTTTCAGGACTTTTAAACATTAAATCGGAAATATATTCTCAACCTACCGCGCTTATGAACGTTTTGGACTTGTTCCTCGGTACGGGCGTAGCCGGTTGCATAGGCGAAACCAGCAAAGCCGCAATAATCTTAGGTTATATTTATCTTGTCGCAAGAAATGTAATAAAATGGTGGCAACCCGTTTTATATCTCGTGGTATTCGGGTTTTTCGCAGTGTTTATGTCCGGTTTCGGATATCTTGCCGGAGGCTCGGGGTATAAATTCGATATGGCACTGTTCCTTCCCCACATATTTTCCGGCGGCGTTGCGTTTGCGTCGGTGTTTATGTTTACCGACTATGTAACCTCTCCTAAAGGAGCTGCGGCGCAAGCGGTATTCCTCGTTACGGCGGCAGTTCTTACAGCGGTTTTAAGATATTTTACGGGAATGGAAGTTGTTTCTTTCATTGTATTATTAATGAATCTTCTTGTTCCGTTGTTCGATAAATATTTAATGAGAAAACCTTTCGGATATAAAAAACAAAAGAAACAAAAGGAGGCTAAACAATGAGCGTGAAACAGTTTTTCAAAAGCAACGCTTTCAAATGCATAGCCGCCCTCTTGTGCGTGCTTCTCGCGAGCGGAATATTTTTGACCATCGCTTACGGTTTTTTAGAAGTAACCGCGGGAGAAAGACTTCAACGGGCAATCGGTAAAATTTACGCCGGAATGGAAGTTTCGGTTTACGGAAAAGACGACGTGCTTATAACCGCCGAAGTAACCGACCCGAAAGGACTTGTTTCCGAAACGGTTACATGCGGCAACGCGGAAATTAACGACGCATATAAAATTATTTACACCGAAAACGGCAAAGAAATTTTAAATTATCTTATTTCTTCCAAAGGTTCGGGCGGATGGAGCAGCGGCGCAGTGACATGCTGGGTTGCGGTAATATCCGAAAACAACGTTATAAAAGGCATTAAAAGCGTAAACGTATCCGATTGGGGAAACCAAACTCTTTCATCGGATATAAACGGTTCTTCTCTGCTTGAAAATATTGCCGAAAAATATAAAGACGGAATTTATTACGACCCTAACGGAGACGACAATTTTCTTGTATCCGGCGCCACGATGTCCTCCACCGCCATTTGCAATGCGGTAAACGGCGCAATAACATTTGTTAAAACACAAATTTTCGGTGAAACGGAAACAGATAAATTTTCCGGTTTAAAATACCTGGAATATATCGACACAGCAAACCCCTCCACTTCCTATTCCTGCGAAAACGGCATTGTTACGTACAATATAGTTACAAAACCCAATAAACGAGCGGGAGCTTTTACTTTGGAAATTAAAGTCGGCGCGGGCGGAATAATTACCGAATTTATCATAATAAAATACGGTTCAACAGACGGTGCGCTTGATAAAGATGAATACAACGCATTGGTGAAAACCGATTACGCCGGAAAAGACGCTTCGTATTTCAAAAAAGTTATAGGCGAAAACGGAGAGATAAAAGACAACTCCAATTTCGAATCAAACGAAATTCAAAGCGGAGCAACTCTGTCCAACTACCTCTGCTTATACGCGGGATTGTTTGCAACGGCAAATTACGAAGTTTGTTCGGGAGGTAACGCATAATGAATAAATACAAGAAAATTACCCTTGACGGACTTATTTTTCAGAACCCCACGTTTATGCTTGTACTTGGAACGTGCCCTACGCTTGCGCTCATAAAATCGGCAAGCAGCGCTTTGGGAATGGGGCTAACGGTTATAATGGTGTTAACGCTGAGCAACGTTATAATTTCCGCGTTGAGAAAAGTTATACCATCTTCCGTACGAATACCTTGTTATATTGTAATAATTGCAACTTTGGTTACTTTCGCGCGCATGCTTCTGGAAAAATATTTACCCGATTTATACGAAAGTTTGGGCGCGTTTCTTGCGTTGATTGTTGTAAATTGCATAATACTCGGCAGAGCGGAAGCGTTTGCAAGCAAGCACACCGTAGCCGAATCGGCTATAGACGGCTTGGCAAACGGTCTGGGATTCACCTTCGCCCTTACGCTTATGGGCATTATTTGCGAATTTTTGGGCAAAGGCTCGTTATTCGGATTTAAAATAATGAGCTTTAAAATAGAAATGTTTGCAACTTCCGCGGGAACTTTCCTTGTTTACGGACTTTGCATAGCAGTATTCGTTTATATAATCGACGGTTTTACAAGAGCGCGCAGAGTTAAAGCAAACAAACTTGCGCGGGAAAATCTTTTAAAGGAGGGCGCGTAAATGTCTACTTTTATTGCGATTATACTTTCCGCGGTACTGACGGATAACTTCATTACGAAACAGACTTACGGTATATGTCCGTTTTTGGGCGTTTCCAAAAAAACTTCAGGCGCGCTCGGCATGGGCATTGCCGTAACCGTAGTTATGGCGCTTGCAACTTTGGTAACATATCCTTTGTACATTTACGTTATGAAACCGCTCGGTTTTGCGTTTTTGGAAATAATATTCTTCATTTTCGTAATAGCCTCGCTCGTGCAAATGCTTGAAAAAATAATTCAGAAACTCTCTCCTTCACTATACAACGCTATGGGAATATATTTGCCGCTGATTACTACAAACTGCGCCGTTCTCGGCGTTACGGAACTTGTAATAGGGGATAACTTTTTAAAATCTATAGGAGCCGTCGGAGAAATGAATCCGGGTTGGGCTGTTCTTTACGCGGTCTTTGCCGGATTAGGCTTTACGTTGGTTATGTTTATAATGAGCGGACTCAGAGAAAAACTTTCGTACTATAAATTGCCCAAAGCGGTATCGGGTTTCCCTATTGCAATGATT
>CATKAP010000281.1 GCA_949746255.1 uncultured bacterium | reverse complement strand
TCATGGACACAAGGTTTGCAAATCCCTCCATGTCCATTACCTCCCCGCCGACAGAACGGCGATGCCGCTGACGAGGAACAGGCCGGAGACGACAGACAGCGTATACGAAAGCAAGCTGTTGAGACACTTCTTCATGACAAATTCATCCTTTCTTAAACATAATTGTCAATGATTTCTTGCCATCGAACATAGTTTCCTATGACATCTTTGGCATAGTCAGTGATGTAACCGGGATCATGGCCCATGTTGTAAACCGTCAGGGCCACATTCCAGTCATTGTACTTTGCGTAGAGCTCCGCGAGGAAGTCGCATCCTACTCGGAAGTTGCCGCTTGGCTCCAACAAATCTGTTACACCAAGACGTTCCATTCTGTCCCAATGCCACTTCTGTTGGATCTGCATATAGCCGGTTGAGGCCCCATCATCCCCGACAAGATTCTGGAATCTGGTTTCCTTTTCAATGAGACCCAACGCCAGGGCATACGGGATATCGAACTCCTCGCAAGCGTCCTGAAGCCAATCCTGTTCCTCATGGGTAAGCGGAATGTCATCGCAATAATGACTTTCCTCAACAACCGGCTCTTCCACCAAAATCGGCACAGGATCAGCCAAGACCTTCTTGCTGAAGAGAGGAGCCGTGATCTTCGTCTGAACTACGGCTCCATCATTTTCCGGCGCAGCAACAGGCTGGTCTCCATAAGAGACCCCCCCCACGACGGACATCATAAAGATCAGCAGGAACAATGCAATTTTCTTCATCGGCCCGGACCTCAGATGTTCTGATGGTCGGCGATGTCATTCGTAATGTCGCCGACAACGTTGAAATCGAGGATGTAGGACTTTACATAGCTCTCGAAGTCCTCCCCCTCCTGGATTTCATACATACCGAAGTCTACGTAGGAATCTCCCAATTCAGGGCGCTTGGGGTCATACAGCCAACCCACAACAGCGCCGGCCTTGGTGCGGGGGAATCCCATCATGTCATATACTTCATTGAGGAACAGGTGGCCGCGGGCTTTGAGCATGTCATTGGCCTGGGCCTGCCGGGCCTTCAGGTAGAACCGGTTCATCTCGGGGTTCTTCGTCCAATTCGGATGGGTCTCATCAAAGCGGCGCGCATAGGGGCTGTACTGAGACGGGTCCCATCCGTCCACGGCAGGTACGTCCACCACCTCTTTGACTTTCTCCTTCTTGCCGGTCTCGTCGACAACGGTCTTCTTGATTTCCTTGGCCTTGATGTTGTAGCGGATCTCCTTCTCGACCTGCTCGCCGAAACGCTCCATGACCCGGCCACGGTATTCCTTGAAGGACTTATCCAAGGTCGTATAGGCCGCAGCAAGGGCGATGTTGCGCTTCTTCAGAACGCGGTGGCTCGCGACGATGCAGGTAATGGAAGCGGCGCCCAGAATGACGGAGGGGGCGTAGAGCTTGGCATACTTTACGCCGGTCTGGAGATAGGTGGTAGTAAGATCCTTCTTGGTGTCCTCGATGGAGTAGGGATTTCCGGCCCTGGTGAT
>CATKAP010000280.1 GCA_949746255.1 uncultured bacterium | reverse complement strand
GCTGGATTTTGCGCTGAATCCCTCCGGATGGGCAAAGAACGGAGATCCTCTGAACAAGGCGACGCTGCTGAAAGATGCCACGGCGAAACTGTACGGACTGTCCGCATCCGCCGTTCCGGATGATATTCTCGCCGCAATTCAGCCGGTTTTGGCTGCCGCAGCGGCAAACAGTGAGCTGAGCGGTAAAATCTACTACGGCAGTCTTGTTACCAATCAAACAAACGGAGGCATTGAGGTCATTCAGGTTCCCCGCAAGCCGGTTTTGGCTCTGTCCATCGGCCGGACCGAGAGTGCCGAAGCAACCAGCAGTACCAGGTGGGGATGCTCCATTTCGCTTCGGCCTGATAAAATGTTGATGCTCTCCGTTGGTTATTCGGGCTCTGTCCGGCAAGACAGTATTAATGTGACTAAGGCAGAATTTACAGACAACAGCGTAACAGTATACGCATTCGCAAATGCCGGGGAGTCGGTTCCATGGCTTGTCATCTGCGAATAAACGAGAAACATTGTGTCCGGCCTGGACACGGAATAGAGCAGTACACCGGGCTTGTATCCCCGGTGGTCCTGGTGTGGTACATCGTCACGGAGCTGGGCAGTATGGCGGAAAACGCCGCAAACATGGGCGCGCCGGTGCCGGGATGGCTGCTGCGCCTGCTGGCAGTCAGTAAAAACGCCATCGACAGTGTCGGAGAGACTCTGACCGGCGATGATCCCAATAATCTGCTCGATGCTGGGAAACAGCCGCCCGGTCAATCGGGCGGCTGACGGCGGCGAATATCTGGGTGTTCGGAATAGTACAAGCTCAAGAAATCCCCGTGAATGCGCTGCTCCGCCTCTTTTCTCAGCGCAATTGCAGTCTCTTTATTTTCACTGGAACCGAGATAGTAGCGCTTTCCCTTGAATTGTATATCCGCTATCCACTTTTTCTTGCATTTATGCCACTTAACGCCAACCGTTCCGCTGGTATTCCGGGCACCCGGAGCCTGCAGCAGTGTTGTTACGCAAGTTCCGTCCAGGTAGTTTCTGGAACAGGCGGCATGCCCAGCGGGCCAGACCTGGGTTCTGACAATTTCACGCCTTCGGCATCCGCAGCTTGTTACATTCCCTCTCTTAAGATTTCCAACGGCTGCGTACGTAATATTGCCGCAGTCGCATTGACAGCGCCATACAACATATGTCCCGGATCTGCGATTGGTAGGTTCCAGCGCAACCAGGCGGCCAAACCGTTTCCCCCTCAGGTCTAATGGTTTATTCATCCCGCAGCTCCACTAGTCTGACGGCCTCCGCCATCATCAGCCGGAC
The DNA here is from genome assembly GCA_949746255.1 of uncultured bacterium. Classification (GTDB taxonomy): domain Bacteria; phylum Bacillota; class Clostridia; order Christensenellales; family Borkfalkiaceae; genus Coproplasma. The sequence goes on along the minus strand of CATKAP010000280.1, from coordinate 1,453 downwards.
GTAGGGCGGCGGCGTACGGCGATCTCCTGCCCAGTCCTGGACAGTGCGGAGAGGGATACAGAACCGTGTGGAGCATTGGGTCTGATTGAGGCCCATGCGCTCCAGCAGGCTCTTAAATGGATCATTGGCTATGTGCCAGAGGGTGCAAAGCTGCTCAAATAGCGCCATGTCCGCCTCCTGGCCCGGGTCATCCGGGTCCAGGAGAGACAGGGCAGCGTCGGAGGCAAAAGCGTCCGGGTCGGTGTAGTTGGCGGCCTCGCCGTAGAGGCGGTAGATTTGTTTGTCAGTCATGATTGTTTTCCCTTTACGCGAGATCCTCGTACCAATAGCGAATGCCGTCAATAATGACATTGTCACCATCATCACTCCAGCGTGGATCATCCATATTGTCAATGATGTCTCCGCCCAGACATTCTATGCAGTCGTCAATGGTCATGCTGTGATTTGTCAAGATCGTTCCAATGACCATCCCAGTGGCTTTGTTGATGAGCTCCATTTTGTCGTCCTTTCTCCCCGTCGCGCCGGTGGGTCAGCGTAACTTTTTAGGCGCAGTGTCCAGTCACATACTTAGCCTGGCAGCCGGCACCATCTTCCCACTCCATGGTGCACTTATCATGCCGGTGAGAGGACATCCAATCGTCAACTTCACTGGCAGTCCCACGGAATACCTCTACGGTGGCGAAAGATACATAGGGGTTAGCAGACTTTTTCATGACGCACCACTCGACAGGAGCATCAAACATCTGGACCTGGCGCAGGAAGCAATCCCCGGAGAGATAGGCGGAGATCATGGACTTGTGCTCCTTGACCTCGGCAATAACGTCGGCGGAGGTTCCGCGTGCGACCATCAGCTGTCCGTCAATGATCTTAGCGTTAGAGGCCTTGACCAGCTCAAACATCTTGGTTTCCATTGTACGAGACTTTTCTGTGCTCCACGCCCTCTTGAGAGCATTGCTCATGGTGCAGTTGGTATTCTTGCGAATGATCCAGGCGTTCTTCATGATGTTGGAGAGATTGTACTTTTTCATTTTATTGTCCTCCTGAGTGTGTTCCTCTTTGTTATGGTCCTATTATACACGCATTGCGTGTAATTGTCAATAGGAAAATCCAAAGTTTTTGATTTTTTGAAAGGAGAAACCAATGAAAACCATCAACGAAATCCTGAAAGACTACACCACCGGCGAGACCGGCCTGGAGGAGACCAACGCCGCTCTGGCAGAAGCAGAGGCCGGCTTCCGTCTGGAGCCGGGAAAAAACGTCCTCACCGACGAGGACCGGAAACAGACTGTGGTGGGCTACTACCCCGAGCAGGCCAGCGGCTTCGGCCTCCTGGACACCGGCACCGGGTCTATGGAGAAGGTCCACGTTGTCAGTGGAAAACTGGATCACACAATCAACGAGGTACTGGACCTGCCGGACAAGCCCACCAATATGGCGGCGTACGTCATCATCT
>CATKAP010000279.1 GCA_949746255.1 uncultured bacterium | reverse complement strand
CATTCAATTATCGTGAAATTGCTTGCGGCCCTGAATGTGGTGCTGAATATTTGCGCCGTGTTCAGGCTGCACGACAAAAGCCTTCTGATGCCCCGGACGCAACAGTGTCTACGGATGACAAGAAGGTAAATGTCAGTAATCCAGAGCAGAAGCGTACTCGTGGTAGACCTAAAAAGAAAACAGATTAACAAAAAGGTGGGAGGGCTTATGTCCTCCCATTTTTAATCTTATAGGGAGGATAATGTGACTAATAAAAGAATACAGATCATTATAGATAAACATACTTTGGAAAAATACAATAAGCTGTATTTCAAATTACATCCAAGAGCAGTAAAAGAACCAATAGAAGTTCCTTTTCATCCGTCTATTAATACTTGGATGATTATGAAACGTCCTGCGATGAACCGTTTAAAAGGTATCTGGAAAGACTTTATTGTGTGGTTGATGAAAGATTTAGGATTGACTGGTTATGGGATTGATCAGTGCGATATGAAATTTACAATGTACTTTCCAACCAAAGCCCGACATGATCCCGATAATAATTCACCGAAGTTTCTTATGGATGGGCTAACTGAATCTGGCCTCATTGTTGACGATGATGGCAAACACATTAAAAGTCTTACACTGGTATGTGAATATGATAAAGAATATCCACGTACAGAAATCGAAATCATAAATATTATATTAAAGGAGAATTGATATGGGAAAGATTACGAAGAAGTCTATTAATGCGCTGATGGATGTTTATAAGCGTAATTCTACTGATACTATGTTGAAGCTGACCGATCCACAGGATGATAGTTCTGTCATTATGGAGATTACCCTTAAAACATCTTTGACAATTTCTGAAAAGGGTATTTTTGTTGACCGTGTTGTAACGCCATGCTTTGATGAAAATGGCGATTTTATGCCACAGTATCTTGATCCATTGTTTATGATTGCTTTGCTCCAGATGACAACCAATGTACCGCCAATCGAGGATACAATTCCGATTCTTGATGAAGTTGGTAATGAAACTGGTGAGAAGTCTACGATTATGAATATTGAAAAGACTTATGAACTTTGTAAAGCAATTAATCTTGTAAAGAATGTCGCAGATACAAAGTATCAGGCTTTGATCGAGGAATTGCGTCAGATGGCTGCTGATAAGTTGGCTTATATGAAAGATGTGAATGCACGAAAGGCAACATCTTTTGGAATGCTGTTAAAGCCATATTTAGATGCGGCTGGCAATGAAGCAAATATTAGCCAAGAAGCATTGACACGTATTTCAAATGCGATTGAAGAGTATAAGCCAGATAAAGTCGTTACAATGTAAGTTGGGATATAATCGTGTCATTAGATAAGATATTAAAAAGTCTTGATATAACAAAGATAAAAACCTCATCTGGATTGACATTATCACAAGAATTGGTAAATGCGGCAAATTTGTTAAGAGATTGTATTCAAGAACGGATCAATCGTGAGACAATGGGGGATTGTATTTCAACTTCTGATTTGGCAGATATTAAAGTTGATGGTAATTGTTTGACAATCACATTAAAAATTCAAAACTCAAAACGTCCATCTATTTTTAATGAATCAAATCACAAATATGCAAATGTGTTTTGGCTTATTAATGATGGTTTTGTTGTACGAAAGGATTGGCATTTCGATGGATTTGCTCATAAAGAGCGATGGGTATATCGTAAGGCAGAACACTTTGTAGAACAAGGAATTGAGGATTTCAACAATAAGATTATGTTGCCTATAAAGGTAAAGCTGATAAAAAGACCTGATAAATATTATTGGGAAGAATAAATCGCCTCTTTCATTATGAAGGAGGCGATAAATTTTTATTATGGAGGTGAATGTTATGCCTGATGTAGATGGTCAGATTGTATTAGGTTTGGATATAGCGAGAACTACAGAACAGATGAGTCAAGACCTAAACCGAGTGTTGACTAATATTGGCAAAAAGGAAATTACTTTAAGTGCCAAAATTGATAATATTCGGAGTGAGCAAATTACTTCGCAGATTAATAATATTGCCAAGCAACTCAATCAATCTTTAACTGTCAAAGATATTAAGATTAATGTTGGTCTTGAGCAAAGTAATATTGAGCGGATCAGACAAGAATTATCTGGCTTAAAGATTAGTGATTCTGGTGCAAAAGAATTGACAAAAGAATTCACCTCTATGAATGTTGCTTTGGAGAAAGTACAGCATAAATGGGTCGAAGTTAAAAAGGCTGAAGATGATGGGACTGAATCTACACAAAAACTTTTAAACTTGATGATTCAAGGCTCAACTGAACAAGGTAAACTTGTTTCTGTGACAAAGCAATTCAATGTAGAAACAGGCAAGGTTGTACGGACACAAACTGCAATTACAGATAATTTAAAGGCACAGCAAAGAGAGCAAGATGCTTTAGCAAAGAAAGCCCAAGCAGATAATGATGCCCGGATTAAATATTTATCTCAACAGAAATCTTTGCTGAAAGATATTGCGTCCGCTTATACAACTTCTCCTAAGAGTGTTAAAGATGATAGTCATTTGAAAGCGTTAGAGAAGCAGTATCAGGCAATCAAGATTCAAATTGAACAGCTTGAAAGTGCTGATGGCGCATTGTCTCAAAAGCAGAAGTCAAATATTAGTTCGCAGATTTCAGATTTGAAGCGTTTAGCAAAAGAATATCAAAATGCAGAGTATGTTGCTACACAGCTTAGAACTAAAGATATTACTCCTATTAAAGAGGAACAATTATCTAAACTCTCTAATTTTGAAAAAGAACTTGATAGGTCAAACATTTTAACTGGAGAGTTCAAAAATAAAATTACCGAATTGACAGGTGTATTATCAAATGCTTTTGATCAAAAATCTCTTACTGCATTTTTGAACAGCTTTGATTTGCTTAAACTTGATGCACAAGCTGTAAAACAGGAAATGTCTGGACTTGAAGCGCAATTCAAACTTTTACAAACTGTTGATAATAAAATTGCTAATCTTCAAAAGCAAAAGATTCATACGCAAGTTGATTCAAATGAGTATAATGCTATTAATCAGCAGCTTCAGCAACAGTATACTATTAGGCGACAAATTACTGCTGAAATTGAAAGAACTGCTGCTGTACATCCAGAATTAATTCAGCAATCTCAAGAGTTATCAAAATATTTTCAACAGTCTCATGAAAATGCAGCTAAACTTGCACAAGAAGAAGCAAAAGTTGCTGATCAGATTGCCAAAACAGCAAATGCGTATCGTAGTCAGGCAAAAACTAACGGATTAGAAAATAGTATCAGTGCTTTAGAGGCAAAGTTTCTTTCTTTAAAAAATGTTTCAAGTAGTGCTGCTACAACTATGCAAAATGAATTTGCAAATTTGCGTTCTTTAGCTGAGACTATTGCTACGAGTACAGATAACTCAAAAGTTATCAGTGCCTATAACCAATATGACGAGGCTATCAAGAGAACGTCTAATAGTCTGGATATATTGGCAAGACAGTCTAAAACTGCTGAACAGGCTACAAGAGAACATGAACAGGCAGTTAAAGATGATGCTGCGGCTCAGTTGACTTTAACCAGATCGTCCACCCTTTCAAACACTATTGAATCATGGATGAATCAAAATACAAAGGCTGCTCAAGCATATGGAGATAAGTTACGTGAAATACAATCCATTTTAGCAAATAACACTAATCCAGCGATGCTTGCAAATGCGAGAGCGGAATTTGCCAAGATTAAATCAGAAGCTAAAGCTGCTGGCCTTATTACAAATCAGTTTGCAACTTCTATCAAGAATACAACATTACAGTTGCTTGGCTTAACAAGTGGAGTAATGGTTTTGCGGAAAATTATTTCTCTCATTAAAGAAGGCGTAGATACTGTTGTCGAACTTGATACTGCGTTAGTTGACTTACAAAAGACAACTACAATGTCTGGATCAGATTTAGCATCTTTTTATAAAGAAGCTAATGATGCCGCAAAGGAACTCGGAGTTACAACAAAAGATATTATTCAATCCGCAGCGGATTGGTCACGTTTAGGATATAGTGATAAGACAAGTTCTAAAATGATGGCAAAGTTGGCTGCTCAATTTGCGGCGATTTCTCCCGGTGTAGATATTGGGACAGCTACAACAGGACTTGTTAGCGTTATGAAAGCCTATGGTATTGAAGCGGAAAATGTTCTCGATGGGGTAATGTCTAAAATCAATATCGTTGGTAATACTGCTGCTACATCCAATGCTGAGATTATTAATGGATTG
>CATKAP010000278.1 GCA_949746255.1 uncultured bacterium | reverse complement strand
CTGTAATATCTGTTCCAAATTTCGGGTAAATCCTGTTTAGCTATACCTTTGCCTGTATCACGCACGGAGAATTTTATACGTTTTCCGTCAACCGATAATTTTAAACTGATATATACCTTTTTATCTTTACCGGTATAATTTGCGGCGTTACCCAAAAGATTATAGATAACCTGACTTATTTTTTCCGCGTCGGCGCGGGTATAAAGTTCGGAATCGATATCCAACATAAACGAATAACCCTGCGCTTCCTGTAAATAACCGAACTTGTTAATAATACCGTAAAGCAACTCCGTTAAATTAAAAACCTTGGAATTTATAACGTCTAAATTGGCGTTTATTTTTGAAACGCTTAAAACGTCGTTGACAAGCCCCGTCAATCTATCCGCTTCATCGATAATAACCTGCAGATGTTTTTCTCTTTTTTCGGGACTGTCTCCCGAAATTTCCTTTATCATGGAAGCGTAAGCCTTAATCATGGTAAGCGGCGTCTTCAAATCGTGCGTTACGTTTGCAAGAATTTCATGTTGAAAATCTTCGCTCTTTTTAACTTCGTCACGCACATAATTAAGCGTACCGGAAAGCTGCGCCATTTCCGTATAATCGACGTTGGTAAATTCTACGGAATAATCACCTTTAGCTAATTGTACCGCGGTATCGGACATGGTCTTTAACCCTCCAGTTAACTTTTTGGAAAAAGGATAAGAAACCAAAAAAGCCAAAACAAACGCGCATACACCCAACAATATCATATAAATTTGCAAAGTTCCGACTGTTGAACTGACTATATCCAGCGGATAAGTTACCAAAACATAACATTCGCCCTTCAAAAAAGGGCCGTGAACAAAAACTTTTACCGCGTAATTAAGTCCGTTTCCGAAACGGTAAACTACCTTCTTACCTTCTTCCAGCTTTTTAAGTCTGGACATCATTTCCGAAACTCGGCTTTCTTCATTCGTCATATCCCTATCGTCGGGAACCACTATTTCGCCGATATCGTTAATAACGTAAATACCTATACCCTCGTCCAAATGAGAGTTGACTATATAATCAAGATTGCCTTTGCCCGAAATAACTTCGCGCGTAACCTCTTCGCCAATTCTTACAAGCGTACCGCGCGCTTTGCTTTCAAGCGTTCCCGAAACCACAAAATAAAAAACGACTTCGATAATTAAAATCAACAAAAAAGCAAGCAGGCAAAAATATTCCCACATTGCAAAATTTACGCTTTTAAGCCTTTTTAATTTTTTTGTTTTCTCAAACTTCAAATTTATATCCCAAACCTCTGAGCGTGACTATAAATTTTCTGTACTGCTTCAAATTTGAACGCAACATTTTTATATGCGTATCAACAGTTCTGTCGTCGCCGTAAAAATCGAATCCCCAAACGTCCATCAAAAGTTTTTCACGCGTTAAAGCGATTCCTTTATTCTTAACAAAATAGAATAAAATTTCGTATTCTTTGGGAGTAAGCTCGGCTTTTTCGCCGTCAACGTATACGTTGCGTCCCGCCATATCTATGGTAAGCCCTTCGAATTTTATGACGTCGTTTTCATTATCGGAAGTATTGCGTTTAAGCACCGCGTGAATACGCGCCATAACCTCCTTAGGCGAAAAAGGTTTTGTAACGTAATCGTCGGCGCCTATTTCAAAACCGAAAAGTTTATCGTATTCCTCTCCTCTTGCCGACAACATGATAACGGGAATATTTTTTGTTTTCTTTATCTCTTTAACCGCAGAAAAACCGTCTAAACGCGGCATCATTACGTCCATTAAAATTATATCGAAATCATTGTCCCTGCATAAATTTACAGCCTGCATTCCGTCCACCGCTTCATAAGCGGTCCCGCCTTCGAATTCAACGTACTCTCGGAGCACGCCGCGTATCATCTCTTCATCGTCAACTATAAGTACTTTCATCGTAAGCCTCCTTTTTTAAGTATAAACCGCAATATTAAATACAACTTAATATTAAAATGAAAAATCGGTGAAATTTCACTCGATACTTTAACCAAACTTTGATAAATAAATCTTCAAATAAATATCGGTTCAAGCGTTTTAAAGTATACAGCTAAAAAAGGCTTTAATTCGATTGTATTGTTTAAAGCTGCTTAACATAGACATTCTATCACAAAAAAAAATATTAGTCAATACCGAAAAAACGTTGACAATATAGTAAAGGCGCTATATAATAATTATGTAAACATATGTTTATAATTTTGTAAAAACGGTATTGTACATGATTGAAACGGATAAACTAGAAATTTTAACTGCGGGAGCAAAATACGACGTTTCCTGTTCTTCGTCCGGTTCCCGAAGAAAAAACTTTTCCGGAGGTTTGGGAAACGGCGCCGCAAGCGGAATCTGCCACTCTTTTACGCCCGACGGAAGATGCATTTCTTTACTTAAAATTCTTATGAGCAACGACTGTCTGTTCGACTGTGAATACTGCCCTAACCGCCGTAGCGCGGACGTTCGCCGCGCCTCCCTCACTCCCGACGAAATCTGCGAGCTTGTAATAAATTTTTACAAACGTAATTATATAGAAGGACTTTTTCTATCGTCCGCCGTTTTCGATACACCGGATAAAACCATGGAACTTTTATATGAGACGGTGTTAAAGCTCAGAAAAGTTTATCTTTTCAACGGATATATTCACCTTAAAGGAATTCCTCACGCCGACGAAACGCTTGTAATGCGCGCGGCTCGCCTTGTTGACAGAATGAGTTACAATATAGAATTGCCCAGCGAAAGTTCTTTAAAACTGCTTGCCCCGCAAAAAACCAAACAAAGTTTGCTTTTGCCTATGAAAAACCTGAAATACGCCATCACATACGATAAAGAAAATAAAATACGAAAAAACCGAGCGTTACCCGCAGGTCAGACAACTCAAATGATAATAGGCGCTTCGCCGGAAACGGACGGACAAATTTTAAAACTATCCGAAGCGTTATACGGGAACATGAATTTAAGGCGCGTTTACTACTCGTCTTATGTTCCCGTCGTTCAAAGTAGCAAACTGCCCGCGACAGGCGCGGGACTTTTAAGAGAACACCGCCTGTATCAGGCAGATTGGCTTTTACGTTTTTACGGTTTTACTGTGGACGAAATCTGCCCCGAAAACCAAAATTTATCTTCCGAATACGACCCAAAATGCGCTTGGGCGTTGAGGAACATGCATCTCTTCCCTGTGGAAATAAACCGCGCGCCGTTGGAAGTTTTGTTGCGCGTACCCGGAATTGGAGCAAAAAGCGCTTACAAAATTACCGAAGCACGAAGATTTGCTCCGCTTAACTTCGAACAGCTGGAAAAAATGCGCGTGGTTTTAAAACGCGCAAAATACTTTATAACATGCAAGGGAAAATTTTACGGAACGGACAATATTTCACAAGTGAAAACAGCTCTTTTAACTAACGGAAACGGAACGGAACAACTTTCTTTGTTTTCCGCGCCTGAAATTTCTCTTTTCGCTCTCTCTGGGAACCAATGAAGATATTTATCACCGACAACACCTCAAAATGTTTTTTTACCGCCGTTTATTACGCTTTTGCAGAAAAAAATTGTCTGATAACGTCCGATTCGGCTTTACAGCCGACATTCGACGACGAAATAAAACTAGTTGAAACAGATGAAGAAAAAGTCGCGCGGGTTATTAAAAAAATAAATTCTTACGACAATTCAGCCGCGGAAAGTATAAACTTAATACTTAAAAGCGGCGACGCAAGAAAAGAACAAACGGCATTTGAATTCATAAAAAAACTTATAGAATACAAACGCCCGATAGGCACGGCGTATAATTTAACCGAGGTGGTTTTATTCAACGAACTGATATATAAAATTACGGGGGAAATCCATAGAATAAAGGGGTTATTGCGTTTTACGGAATGCGCCGACGGAACACTTTACGCCCCCTATTCTCCGGATAACGACATAACCGAAAATCTTATGCCGCATTTTTCCGCAAGACTAGGCGGGCAAAAATTTATTATTCACGATTTAAAACGGAAAAAAGCCGGTATTTGCAACGGCGCCGAATGGATAATATATTTTGCCGACCAAGCGGAAATTAAACTTTCGGAAAATCAGAAAATTTTTGAAACGCTTTGGAAAAAATATTATAAAACGATAAATATAGAATTCCGTCCCCACGAAAAACAGATGAAAAACAGCATGCCTGTAAGGTATTGGAAATTTTTACCGGAAAAACATGACTTATAAATTACCCAATTAAAAACCGAGGCGACTTATTTAAAGTCGCCTCGGTAAATTTTTTATTTAAGTCCTTTTAAAATTTTATCCAAAAAAGCCGTAAGATAATTTTCTTTTAAACTTTCTATCTTACCGCCGTCCGCAGCTTTGGTAAGGTTTTTATCGATAGGAAGTTTTGCGACGGAGGAAATTCCGTTTTCAAGCGCAAACGCATCCACTCCGCTTTCGCCGAATACGGAAATTTTATTCCCGCAATCGGGGCATTGAAT
>CATKAP010000277.1 GCA_949746255.1 uncultured bacterium | reverse complement strand
CTACATGATGAAATCTTTCTACTTGTTTAGAAAATTTATCTATAGTTAAATCCTTATCTATATGATCATATAGTGATATAAGAGGAGTATCATATGTCTTTTTTATCAAAATAGGTAGAAACAGAAACTCTTTAGATACAGCTGCTTTGTAGGTCTCATATTTAACTTTTTTTATTTCTATATGATTAATTAAAGATTCTTCAGCCGCCGTTTTAAATAAAAGAGACTCATTTATTACTGCATCATTAGGAACAAGGTAATTTCCAACATACACATCCTTATCTTTTAATTCCAGAGCTTCACATACCATATCTTTATACTGCAGCCTTACAGAATTTGGCACATCCATAGGATATTCATGTCCAACTTTAAGATTATGAAAATAAAATACAACAAAAAATTGATTAAAGGATTCCTGAAAATTTGCGTTATGCCATAATTCTTTTCTTTTTTTCTCCGATAGCGATTCTGCATAAGCAATAACAGATGGACCATTATGTTCTTTGTCATTTTCTTTTAACCATTGAACATATTCTGGAGTTAGAACAACAAATTCTATCATGGTATCTTCATTTAATTTTACTCCATTATTTTTTGCCTGGTTGCAACAGGAAACTATAATGCCATTTAAATCACGATTAACAATGTCATATTCACTGATTTTATCAGGATACAATAAACTCCATCCTTCTCTGGAGTAGCAAATACCTGTAATAATTTTAACTTTCTTACTTACGTCTTCCTGCTTCTTTTTTTTCCAAAATAGCAATAGCAACACCTCCACTCATGTGTTTTATTTAAATTTCATAATACACCAATTTTATTGTCAAGTCAATAAAGTGTCGGAAAATATTTATTTTGTTGTAATCCACTTATAATTGTGATATTATACTTTTTAAGAATAATACACTATTTCAAAAAGGGGGGTATAGGATTGGAATACAGGATCACACCAACTGTAATCATTGATGAGAAAGAAGAAATTGAATCACGAATTGCTAGAATGATGAATATTGAAACCGTCGATTTCGATTCTATGTCACAATTTATACGTGATGAGAAGAGTACTATTTTCTATTTTGATGAGAAACTGGGGTCGAGAAGACCTGATGATGGGAAAAAAATCAAATATATTTGGTTAGATTCCGGATATAGATTGGCCAATAAAGATACTTTATTTATTGCTAT
>CATKAP010000276.1 GCA_949746255.1 uncultured bacterium | reverse complement strand
AGGGTTGACGGTGATAGTAAAAGCACTTGAAGAACAGGCACTAAAAATGTACGGCGTATTTTTGTGGTCGACAATAAGTTTTGCAGTCGGCATTGGTTTTAAGGTGCTTGAAATACACTGCACTAAATTTGTGCATGAGGAGAAAAAGAAATGAAAAACAAAAATACTTTTAATACGATTGTTACGGTTGCATTCGTGCTGCTTGCCTTTGTTTTATTAATCCTTATGTCTGCTGGCATAAGTTTGGAATTTGACAGGCTTGCAGACTTCAACTATTGGATAAATATTTTAATTCGGCTTGTGGTGATGATGTTGCTGTACAACGTTATTTTTACATTTGATTTACAGCAACGTAAAGGCGAGGAGAATACGGCGCATTACAAAGCCGTAGCGACGAAACAACTGCGCATTAGTAGAATTAAGCGAGAAAATATGTTTGCCGAACTGGGTGAAGCGGTGGACGCAGAGAACAAAGAACGTTATGCTACGGAATGCACTCGCAGATTGCACAGAGTAACGGTAAGAGTAAACTTTGACGATTTGCCGACAGAAAAATGCGACTTAACAAAATGGCTTGCTGAAATAAAAGAAAAGTACCTAATAAATGACAAAGACCTGAAACGGCTTGAAAAGGTTGCTTTGAAAATTCTCAACGGCAAAGTCAAAATCCGCAAACTCACTGCAGACGATATACTTGATATGTTGGGCGACGACAACGAGAAAAATGACGTAATTATTTTTAGGTCAAGCGTTTTGATACGTTACCAAAACTTAATAAAGGCGGCAATGTTTCTGGTAGGCGTTACTGCAATGACGGTTTTCCGTTGGCATCCAAGTTGGACGGATATTGTATTTGATATAATCATAAACTCGACTTTGCTTATAGGGGCGACTTACTCGGCAATCATAAATGCAAAGTTTTTTCTCAAACGCAAGACAATCGTATTTAACAATCAAAACATTTTGCTAGCAAAGCGGATGGGGCTGACGGAAGAATATAATAAATAGTAAAAAGACGGGGCATTAAGCCTCGTCTTTTTTGTTTGATAACGTTTCGGTAAAACTTATTGCGTCCGTTATATTTGATGGAGATATCCAACTTTTATTGAGAAGATTTTTGTCGTCATACAAGGCATATTTTTTATTTGCATAGTAAAAAGTAAATTCATGTGCATTATTTACGCCTAAAATTTTAGAAAACTTTTCATTTAATAACTGGTCGGCGAAAAAATAATAATATTCTTCCAATGAGTGGTTGGGTTCAATTAAATTTTCATACAAACAACTGATAAATCGTATTTCTGACTCATCGTATAACTTTAATAATCCGACAATATCTTGAGATATAAGCTTTTGAATTTCATCTGTAAGATATTTTAATGAGTGATTAAAAACGTTAAAAATAGTCAGTGCATATTCTTGTGATTTGTTAATATATATTTGCTCGCCAGTTGTGAGGAAGTATTTAGTTTGGTCGAATTTAGGAAAATAGTTTTTAATTACTTCAATAAATTCCGTGATTGTTATTTTGTAAGTTGCGTTGCTTGGTACTTTTTCAAATATGTTAATTATAATTTGAAAAGAGCAAGATAAGAATTTTGCTATAGTTTGTAAATAGTAATGTAGGATTACTTCAAGATTGGTTTGTCGTAAATATTTAATTTTCCTACTATTAGATTTTTCGATGAAAATTCCTAATATGGAAGATGCAAAGCCACCGGCTCCAATTGACACTAATACTGTAGATAGTTTTTCATCATCAATCAAAACGCAGAGAAGAAGTCCGATTGATATAACCAAAGAAATACCGTAAATAACAATTAGAGGTGTAGTAGACTTTTTAAATTTTTGATACGACTTTTTTTTATTTTTCATGAGTTTTGTGCCTAATTTGTACCTAATTTTCTTAAAACACAATATATTGTCTATTATTGCAATAAAAAAGCACAATATATTGTGCTTTTTATATTTGGTGCGGATAACAGGAACGCAAGTTATCTTTTTTTTATTGTAAATTTCTGGTGTTTTTGGCTATATTTCGGCTATTTTTTGCTAGTTTTGCCGTATTT
>CATKAP010000275.1 GCA_949746255.1 uncultured bacterium | reverse complement strand
TTTTCATTTCAACGGGGGGGGGGTAAACTATTATGTATATTAATTTACTTGAAATTACAATAAAAACTTGGCAAACGCTTGGAATAGTTGTGGGTATTTTCTCGGGAGCGGCGATACTTATAGGCGTGCTTATATTGTTGGTAGGCAAAATATTCAAAGTTGACGTGGATAAAAAAGTAACGGCAATACTTGAAAATCTTGCCGGAGCAAACTGCGGCGGATGCGGATGTTCGGGATGCGGCGGATTTGCCGCAAAACTTGCCGAAGGAAACGGAACGCTTTCCGACTGCCATGTAACTTCGCCCGAAAAGAAAGCCGAGATAGCAAAACTGCTCGGCGTTGAACTTAACGACGAAGAACCCTCTGTCGTCGTGGTAATATGCAACGGCGGGATAGAGAACTGCGCAGATAAATTCGAATACAAGGGCAATCCCACCTGTGCCTCAAACAATTCGCTTCTCGGCGGAAACAAAGCCTGTTATACCGCGTGTTTGGGTTGCGGAGATTGCAAAGCCGTTTGTCCCGAAAACGCGATTTCTGTAACAGGCAGACTTCCGCAAGTAGACCCGGACAGGTGTGTTTCCTGCGGAGCGTGCATTACGACATGCCCCAAAAACATTATAAAAAGAATCCCCTCCAACGCGCCCGTGTTTGTAGCCTGTTCCTCCGAATGTAAAGGCAAAGACGTTGTAAAAGTGTGCAAAGTCGGTTGCATAGCATGCGAAAAATGCGCAAAAAACTGTCCCCACGGCGCTATATACATGAAAGACAACCTGCCGGTTATCGACTACAAAAAATGTACGGGTTGCCTTACCTGCGTTGAAAAATGCCCTCGCCACATAATTATAAGCAGAAAAATTACCGCAGAAGAAACGCCTACGAAAAAATAAATTTTCAATATAAAAAGCGCGGATTTAATCCGCGCTTTTATGTTTGCCGATTCAGTAATAAATTTTAACCGAAAGGTATGTTTCCGCCGTCAGCGTCATAGTCTAAAGGTTCGGCTTTTACATGATGCGTTGCGCAATGGATTACGCTGTTATTATCGTTAACCCCCATATATGTGCAAGTTTTTGCACGGCAATCGGAGTCCGTTACACAAACTTCGCGCTCCGATTTTAAAATTTTGAAAACGTTGTAACCGCCGTGCGCCCTGACCGTTACGAAAAGTGCGCCGTTAATTTCCTTTATTTCAATATTTTCCGCGGTTTTGAAATATTCGTCGTTTTCAAAATCGTAAGTAAAAACAGCTTCTCCGTCCACGCTTATTTTAACCCCTTTAAGGGGATTGGTATCCCTGGTTAAAAATACGGTCGTAAACAATACCGCCGCAAGCAAAAGTATTACGGCGTACACAATTAAATCGCGCGCCTTAAAACCTTTATCTTCTTTAACCAGTACTACCTTTTCAAGCGACATTTTTTCAAACCTTTTCACAGACAAAAACAACTTGTCTGTCAAGTAATTTTTCAGAAACGAACACAGAAGCTTTTTCTCTGCCCATAACCATTAACGCCGTAGTCAGAGCGTCGTTTTCCGCGGCGCTTCCGCCTATTACTGTAGCAGTTATAACGCCCGTTTCTATCGGTTTTCCCGTTTTTGGAGAAATGACGGAACTGTAACGTTTTCCGTCCAATATATAACTTAAAAAATAATCTCCGCTCGTAGAAATTTTAGCGTTGTTCACTAGAAGCTTTAAATAATTTCCCGAACCGCGGGGATTTCTCAACGTTACGGTATAATTACCGTTACCGGCGCTGCTTTTGCAAACCATACTGCTGGAAGCAAAATTAAAATAACCGTACTCAAAACCGTATTCGTCCAGAAGCCCGTCTATAAGGTCTACCGCATAACCCTTTCCTATTCCGCCCAAATCAAGTTTTAAATTATATTCTTTTCCTTCAACAAACTCCGTATACAAAGGTTTAACCGCATAGTATTCTCCGTTTTCGGCAATAAGCTCTGTTTCCGAAAAATGAGAAGCAACGCGCGCCAACGCGGAACATTTTTCTTCGGAAGGCAATTCGGAAACGGACGCAGGTCTGTCCGCACCGAGAAAACCGAAAGCCTGCACACAATCGTATACGGCGGGATTGTACGCCGCTTCGGTAAAAGAGTGCATATACTTCGCCGCGGTCAAAGCGTTATAAAAATTAGCGTCCACAACAACTTTCGAGCCAGCCGGGGCAGAGTTGAAATTATATACGCATGAACCGGTTTGGGTTGCCGACAGCGACAAATCCAACGATAACAAAAGTTCGCCGACTGCGCTTTTAAGCAAATCAAACCTCTCCGCGGTTTCCGAATTTCCGAAGTCCGCCGCCACCACGAGCACGGAATGGGCGTTCATTGCATAAAATTCCTCAGTTTTTACGGTAAACTTTTCGGGCGCGGGAGTAGAATTTTGCATGATAAAAGAAGTGGTTTCAAGCTTATTTTCAAAACCGAAATTTCCCGCAGTCAACGTTATAACGTTCTGGGGAATGTTGGTGTAAATTCCGTATTTCTCCGCGCTGCCGCAACCCGAAAAAATAAAAGCCGCCGACAGTGCACATACTAAAAACGCCGAATGTTTATTCATAATAATATTATATATTTTTTCCATAAGGAAAGCAATTAAAACATACCCTATTAACGCCTGAGCGCCGCGCGTTTTACGGTCTTTAACTTTATGTACGGAAGACTTTCCGAATTATAACTCGCTTTCTATAAAAACTTAGTCCGCGTTTTAATAAAACGCGGACTTGTTTTACTTATTTGGAATTAAGCGCGTTTTGAACCGCTTTTAAAAGTCTGCCGCTTGAAAGCGTTGCTCCCGACTGAATAAGTCCGTCGTAGTTTACGGGTTTTTGTTCAGTGCTTGCTACGGGTTCGCCGTTTTCATCACACTCAACGGTAATCGCAAGTATTTCCGAAACGGTTTTTCCGCGATATTTCACAAGAACGCTCTGCGCGTTTTCAAACCAAAGTTCGGGGTTCCATTTTCCCATGGCGGGACTTGCTTCCGTATAGTCGGAATTTACTATAACAACGTTCTTTATTACATTATCCTCTACTTCCACGCTTACTTTAACGCCGTATCTGTCGTCTCCGTAAGGATTTTGATAGGAATACTCACCGCTGTAAGTTCCGTTGTAAACTTCCTCATTACCGCCTCCGCAAGCGGCAAATGAAAGCGCGCCCGCAGATACGGTTACGGCTAAACCCGCCGCCGCAATAAATTTCAAGATTTTGTTCATAGGAATATTTTGCGCAGTTTCCGCATTAATATTCCGAAAAACATTATTCCGTTCTCAAAGCGACAACAGGGTCTTTCTTTGCCGCCGCAGAAGCGGGTATAAGTCCGGAAACAAGAGTAAGCGCAACGCTTATTAATACCATTACCAACGCTTGCCACCAAGGTAAAGACGCGATAGTATATATTCCGAACAACGCTCCCAAAGTTAAATTTAACATAAGCGACAACAAATAGGTTACGCCAATACCTACTAATCCCGCGGCAAAACCTATGATAAAAGTTTCCGCGTTAAACAGCCGTTTTATATCCTTCTTCCTTGCGCCAACCGCTCTTAAAATACCGATTTCCTTAATTCGTTCAACAACAGAAACATAAGTTATTATTCCTACCATTACAGTTGAAACCACAAGTGAAAGCGCCGTAAACGCAACCAACGCAATAGTTATCATATCTATCATGGTATTTACCATCATTATTATTAATCCTACGGTATCGGTATAATTTATTTTATCCTCTTCGGTAAGTTCAACTCTTACTGTTTTTCCGTCGGCGTCGGTATATTCGTAATACCCGACTTCGCACATTTTATTCCACCCGTCGAGATAATCAGTCACCGCGTCCTTACTATCGAAGTCCAAAGGATATATTTTAAAGGAAGTAGGAATACGCGACGCCGCTACGTTTGAAAGATTTACTTTTAGCATATCCGCTCCGCTTGTTCCAACGAACATAGATGAATTATCTATATGATAAACGCACCCGCAACCGCTTGATTTAGTATAATCCTCCGTATTGGTTTTCTTATAATAAAAATCGTAGTTATACGGCAGCATATTTAATTCGCCGCGTTCCTCTATATGTTTTGCGATATTACTCTTCTCGCCCGTTTCCAGTGCGTGTTCGGTAAGTGCGCGGGTATAGTAAAGCCCCGAGGACAAACAACCGTAAGATATATTATTTTTCTTCTGCAAAATAACTTTTACTTTTAAATCCACGTCGTTTTCCGTATTTCTGTCAGAAGCAAAATCCGCGGAATTTACATTATATTTGAACGACAACATATTTCCGGGCACGGGAATTTTATTGCCGCCGTACTCTATTTCGAATACGTCGGTTGAGGAAGGCTTAACGTATACCGTATCGTTTGGATACCATTTGAAAGAATGCGCATTTTCTCCTACAAAATAATCGAAATCTTTACCTTTGTTGAAATCCTCTATTATGTCCTGGTCGTATTCGTTTTCGGAATTTTCCGCTTTAAAGGCAAAATTCAAAAATTCGTCTTCCGTCATATACCCGTACTGCGCAAAATTAAGATCCGAAAAACCGTTGTCGTTCAATACCATAATAAGGCTGTCTTTACTTTCAAACACATCCTTATAATCCGCCTCGGTAAGTTGAACCGTTTTACCGTTATAAGAAGCCAAAATATCGTATTGAGATAAGATATACGCGTAATTATCGGGAATTTCACGGAATGAATTTACCGTTGAAATCATAGAAGCGTATTGTTTATAGCTTTCCTGTTGCTCCAAAACCGAAGTATATATTTGCCTGATACCGGTTACCGAAACATTTTGCACGGGAGCCGGCTCGCCGTCCACGGTGTTTCCGCCCACAGCCATATCCGTATAAATATAATTTGACATATCGAAATCGTAACCGAATTGTATGGCGTTATAGTATTCCGAAGGCATTGCCGAAACATAGTGCTGATAATCCGCAGTAATGTTATTGGTCGTCATAGAGCCTGAAAAACCCATTAACGTATCTAACAGGCTGTCTACATACACTTTATCGTCTAATTTTGTAATATCGGCTTTCGTACCGGAGGATTCGGCGAAATTCATTAAAGCCTCGTAATCTATAGCCGTGCGGGAAACGGTTAGAGGGTAACCCGAAAGCAAATCGTCCTGCATGCTCGCTATATAAAGCTGTACGCCCGAAGATATAGCAAGGACCATTGAAACGCCTATTATACCTATACTTCCGGCAACGGAAACCATCGCCGTTCGCTTACTTTTGGAAAGAAGATTTTTCAAAGACAGCATAAACGCCATGCCGAAAGACATGGAAGTTTTTTTCTTTTTACCTTTATTTGTTTTAACTTCCGCGTGTTCCGGCTCCGAAGCGTGTTCCGAAGCGGATTCGGAGGAAACTTCCGAATCGTAAGGATTATCGTCGTCGGTAACAAGTCCGTCTAGCAGTCTTATTATACGCGTGGAATATTTTTCCGCAAGTTCGGGATTATGGGTAACCATAATAACTAATCTTTCCTGCGAAATTTCCTTTAACAGTTCCATTATCTGCACGCTGGTTTTACTGTCAAGCGCGCCGGTAGGTTCATCCGCAAGCAAAATTTCGGGGTCGTTAATCAAAGCGCGCGCAATCGCAACGCGCTGCGCCTGACCGCCGGAAAGTTGGTTGGGACGGTTATTAAGTTTATCCGCAAGCCCTACCTTTTCCAAAGCGTCGATCGCTCTTTTTCTCCGCTCTTCCTTTCCTACGCCTGAAATTGTAAGCGCAAGTTCAACGTTTTGCAGAATTGTTTGATGGGGTATTAAATGGTAGCTTTGAAATATAAAACCTACGGAATGATTTCTGTAAGTATCCCAATCGCGGTCGTCGAACTGTTTAGTACTTTTGCCGTTTATTATCAAATCGCCCGAGGTGTAATTATCCAAACCGCCTATAATATTCAAAAGCGTGGTTTTTCCGCAACCCGAAGCTCCGAGTATTGATACGAATTCATTATTGCGGAAGCGTATATTTACGCCGTTTAACGCATGAACGGCACCGCCCGCTACTACATAATCCTTTTTAATATCGATTAATTCCAACATATTAGCTTACCTCTGTTTATTTCCCGCCGTTTCGGGTATAATGTTCCAAGTCTTCGTTTAAACTGTTCCCCGATTTAAAAGGAAACACGAAACTTGCCTTTCTCTTTTCCAACTTTTCCACTTTTGTTTTTATGCTTTCTTTTAATTTTTCAAAAGAGACTATAATATTGTGTTTCTTTGCAAAAGCGCGGATTTTAGCCGTTATATGTATCGAGTGTCCCAAATCGACTAAAAACACACCGAAAAACAATCCTACCACAAAAGCAAAAGCCATGTGATTTACAAACCATACCACCGCGCTTATAACATACGGTGAAACAACAAAATAAAATATTGCAGAAACCGCCAGCCAAAAAAACGAAAATAACGGGCAAATTATCCCCTGAACGTTTCCCCATCTTTCGGAATAGTCCCAAAGCCTTATTTTTAAACCTTTTATAAATATTAACCCAGCAATATACTCGATTAAAGTCATTGCGGCGCCCATAATAAAAATTATTATAACCGCGTTCCACGCCGGGCTTCCGGTATCAACGGGTATCAGCGAAATTCCGAAAAGACCTGATACCCCGAAACCGTACAAAGGCAGATAAGGTCCGGTTAAAAAACCCGGATTTATCCATTTTTTAGCTGTAAAAACACGGCGAAACACAACTTCCGTGCACCATCCGAGTATACTGCCAGCGAAGAACAGAAACGCCGCAACCAAAAGCGCGTCCACTATGTTCATATTATTTAACACACCTGAAAAACCTATTTAATTTTGGCTTTTATCAATCTTTCGACCGAACGTTCCCTGCCAAGTATGCCCATTATACAGCACAAATCGGGAGAATTTGAACTGCCCGTTACGGCTATACGCAAAATTTCCGCAACGTCGGAAACATTACCTTTGAATTTTTCGGGATTAGCTTTGAAGTCGCTCATTTCGCTTGCAAAACCCGTTTCGCCGGCAACCGTTTTTAATTTGGCGAACCATGCCGGGTTATCGTCGGCAACGTCGTAAACTTCGGCAAATTTTTCGAGTACCGCGTTTACGGTATCCTTATCGTATCTATAGCTGTAATCGGGGTTAAAAGTATCGTCGAAAAAATATTCCGTAAGCTTAACGCCCTGTTCGGCGCGCTCGATATCTTTACGGCGCTTTTTACCGTTTACTCCCATTATAAGCGAAAGTATTTTCAAAAGCGTTTCCTTTTCTTTAAAATGCGCTTTATCCTTTTCCGTACCGAATTCCTGTACCCAACCGTTCAAGAAGTTATAGCACTCTTCCGCAGACAAGCGGGAAATTTCCGTTTTTGAAACGTCGTTTAATTTATCCAGATCGAAAAGCGCGCCGCTCTTGCCCATTTTTTCAATTTTAAATTTAAAATCGCGGTAATCGGCTTCGGGATTTTTGAGCGCCCATTCTTCAAAATTAGAATTTAATACGGTCATTAAATATTTGACAACAGCCAACGGGAAATACCCCGCCTTTCTGTAATAATCCAAAGAAAGCTCCGGGTCTTTGCGTTTTGAAAGTTTGCGCTTCGTTCCTCCGTCCATTTTCATAAGCGAAGAAGTGTGCGCATAGCGCGGAGGTCTGAACCCTAAAACTTTATGCAACTCCAAATGAACGGGTAAGCTTGCTAGCCATTCTTCGCCGCGAATAACCAAAGAAGTACGCATAAAATGGTCGTCGACCGCATGCGCGAAATGGTAGGTGGGAATACCGTCCGATTTTAAAATTACTACGTCCTGATCGTTTTCCGTAACCGTTATTTCGCCCTTTATCGCGTCGCGGAAAACAAACTTGTTTTCCAAATTCCCCTGCGATTTTAACCGAATAACAAAAGGTTTGCCAGCCGCGAGATTTTTAAATATTTCCTCTTCGGAAAGATTTCTGCATTTTGCATAGGCACCGTAATATCCCGTAGTTTCCTTATTTTCCGTTTGCTTCTCGCGCACTGAGTCGAGTTCTTCCGCAGTACAGAAACACGGATACGCGAGTCCTTCCCGTATAAGTTTTTTAACGTAGCTTCTGTAAATTTTAGCACGCTGCCTCTGATAATACGGTCCGTATTCGTTCAAAGGGCTGTCAATTTCCGCACCTTCGTCAAACTTTATTCCAAAATAATTCAAAGAACGTATTACGCTTTCCACAGCGCCTTCCACTTTACGCTTTTCGTCTGTATCTTCTATTCTCAAATAGAATACGCCGCCCGAAGTATGCGCGGCTCTCTCGTCCGCAAGCGCCGAAAAAAGGTTTCCGAGATGAATAAAACCAGTCGGAGAAGGCGCAAGACGCGTAACTTCGGCCCCCTTGGGCAACTCGCGCGGGGGATAAATATTTTCATATTCTTCGGGCGGCAACAAATCGCCGTCGGGAATTAACGCTTCCGCAAGTTTTAAATAATTCATAAGCTCTCCTTTTATTTGGTCTTTTTGTTATTTTCTATATAATTTTTTTGTACGTATCTTCTGAAAACAAACCAAAATATAATAAGAATTTCAAACACGAACGCAACAACGAAGATAAAATAAATTTCCACAAACGTAGGCACGAATTCCAAAACGAACATAGTAATAATAAAGGCGCACGACCATACTATAGCCGAACTTGCAAGAGTGTTTGTAAAACGCGTACCCCACATTGCGGAAAAAACAGTAAGTACAATCGCTACGGGAAGCGAAGCCGAAACGTAAACAAGGTATGCGTAATGCGATACGGGACCGATAAAATAAAATACCATAAAAATCACCGTAGCGACAAACGCAACCAACCCCGCGGAAAGTAAAGTTATCAGCAAACGGCGCTTACTTTGATTAAGACGCGGCTCCGTTCTGGGGAACACCCCTTCCTTTTTAACTATATCGTCAAGCGAAACTCCGTAAATCTCACTCAATTGAATAAGCACCCGTAAATCGGGCACAGCCTCTCCCCGCTCCCATTTGGAAACGGCTTTATCGGAATAGTTGAGCATCTCGGCAAGCTGCAATTGCGTTAAATGCGCTTTTGTTCTCAACTCCGTAAGATTTTTTGCTATCGTCGATTTTAATTCATCCATATGTAAATTATACCATAAACAAGTAAAAAATACAAATAAAATTGCAACTCTACTGTGAGTAGAGTATGAAATTTTTGTAGTAGAGTTGTAAAACCCGTCGGTTTACCCCGATTTAAAAAGTGTGGAGAGCCTTAAAGGTAAATTAGGTTGTTTTTCACCGTTAATAATGCAATACTATATATACGAGCAAAAATTTTTCAGGAGAATAATAAAAATGGACGCTTTTGATATTTATGTTGATTCGGCGGCAAACATTCCCGACGAACTTATAGAAAAATATAATATAGGAGTTATTCCTTATTTATGCACCGTAAACGGCATAGAAAGAACATGCTATGAAAAAGACGGTATATTCGAACAAACGGCAAAAAGTTATTACGAAGCAATGCGAAACGGAGCGGATATAAAAACTTCGTTAGTGGATGCAGAACGTATAAAATCCGCGTGCGAAACTTCCATGGCGGCGGGTAAAGACGTTATAATGTTTACCATTTCTTCGGGCATAAGCGGAACTTGTAACCAAGCCAACGAAGCAAAAAAAGATTTGGAAGCAAAATATCCTAACTGTAAAATGTACGTGTACGACAGCGCGAACGCGAGTCTCGGCGAAGGGTTACAGGCTTTGAAAGTTGCTTCTTTACGCGACCTCGGAGAGAGCGCAAAGTCATGTTATGATTGGCTTAAAAACAATTCTTACAAATTCAACAGCTATTTTACGGTTGGAGACTTAAAATATTTGAGAAAGGGCGGCAGAATTTCCACCACACTCGCGATAGCGGGCACTATTCTGAATATTAAACCTATTCTTAAGGCAGACAGCGGAAGTAACGCGAAAATTGCTTTCTGCGGAAAGGAACGCGGAAGAAAAAAAGCGCTTGTAGCGCTTGCCGATTATTTCAAACGTCTTGCCGTGCAACCGGAAAACAACACCGTTGCGATAGCGCACGCAGACTGCGAAGAGGATGCAAACGAGCTTGCCGAAATGCTTAAAGAGCGTGGTGCAAAAGACATTATAATAGAATATTACGACCTTTGCACAGGTTCTCACGTAGGTCCCGGAACCATAGCTCTTTTCTTCTACGGTAAAGACAGGCGCAACGAAGCCCCGGCGGCAGAACATGTTTCCGCAGGCAAAACCGCCGCGGCGCATAAAATATAAAGGTTAAACGCTAACGCCGTTGGCTGTACGGCTTAGGCTAACACAAAGCAGTCCGCGCAATTATGCGCGGACTGCTTATTTTAATGTCTTTTGTCGTAATCGAATGCCTCTTTGTGTTCTTTAAGCAGATATTGCATAAAACATTCGCATCCTTCGTAAATATCTTCATACGCTTTTTCGAAGTTACGGCTGTACCAAGGGTCGGCTACGTCGTGCGGCCGCGAAGTAAACGAACGCAGTTTAAATATTTTCTCTCCGAACTTCCCACCCGTAAGCCTTAACAGCGAAAGAAGATTTTCACTGTCCATAACGATTATATAATCGTTGTTTATCACGTCGCGCAAAGAAATCTGTTTTGCAATATGCGTTCCGCGTATACCGTGATTTTCAAGCGTTCTTTTTGCGGGAGGATATATTCCCGAGCCTACTTCGTACTCGGAAGTGGCAAACGAATCTATATTAAAACTCAGAGAAAGCCCTCTCTCCTCCGCCAATTGCCTGAATATAAGTTCGGCCATCGGGGAACGGCAGATATTCCCAAGACACACAAACGCAACGTTTAACATAAGAACCCCGTCAATCGCCTATTTTCAATTTTTTCCAACCCTTTCCTTCGGGCACGTAATTTTCTAAAATTTCTATGACTTCTTCGCCGCTGTCAACGCAAGAATACATTTCCATACAGTTGAAAGTCATAAATTTTCTGTCCGCAACCGTATGCATGAACTTTTCCAAAGCATTATAATAATCATTAATATTAAAAATTACTATAGCCTTATCGTGCCTTCCCAGCTGTTTTAAAGTAAGAACTTCAAAAAATTCCTCGAAAGTGCCTATACCGCCCGGAACAATTATAAAAGCGTCGGCTTCGTCCTCCATTTTACGTTTGCGCTCGGACATGTTTTCCGTAAAAGTAATTTCGTCGCATTCGTCGTAAATAAGTTCCACTCCCTCTTCCTTAAAAAATTCCGGTATTACGCCGTGAATATGCCCGCCTCCGCGCTTAAAACCTCGCGCAGCCGCGCCCATAAGCCCGGTTCCGCCGGCGCCGAACACAAGAGAATGTCCTTTTTTTGCCAGTTCGAACCCCAACTCCTCAACTTTCGATATATAAATTTCGTCAATATGCGCGCTTGCCGCGCCGAATACGCAAATTTTCATTTTTGCTCCATTAAAAAATAATACTATATTAGTATATACTTTTTTGTAAAAAAAGTCAACTTTGTTAAAAATACAGCCCGAACCGATAATAGTTCAGACTGCATTTAATCTAAAAGACGTCCGTTATCGTTCCATTCTCCGTACATAACGCCTTTTTTTGTGTTTTCTATAAATTTTTCAAGGCGGCTATTAAAAAGTTGAGGCTGTCCTTTCTTGATTTGAATAGTATCCACGCGTACCCGCACGTACAGAGGCGGAAAATAAAGAAAATTGCGCCACACCTCTTCATCAGATTGTAAAACCCTTAAAATGTCCTCGTCTATGACAAAACTTTCGGGCGACATATCGGGGAACGCGCTACGTCCCGAATCGGTCATAAGTCCCAGCCGCTCCAAGCGGCGGCAACGCTCTTTGTTAAGCTCGGACCACTGAGATTTTTTTGTTCTGGGCGTAAACCGCTGTGCGGTTATCCCGCTTTCCAACTTTTTTACCGTACCGTCAATCCAACCGAAACACAAAGCTTCTTCCACGGCGTCCAAATACATAAAAACGTTATTTCCGCAACTTCTGCCGCGTTTGACT
The DNA here is from genome assembly GCA_949746255.1 of uncultured bacterium. Taxonomy (GTDB): domain Bacteria; phylum Bacillota; class Clostridia; order Christensenellales; family Borkfalkiaceae; genus Coproplasma. Next base: position 8,110 of record CATKAP010000275.1, on the reverse strand, counting down.
ATAACCCAACATTCCTTTTCATTTTTATGATGTTTTTCAAGCCAACAGCGAAATTCGGCACGGTTTTTAACGTCAAGCAAATTAACTATATTCATTTTTCATCTGAAATATCAACGTAAAGATGTAAAAACCACGCTTTACCGAAAGACTTATTAAAAGCGCAATCTTTGCCGTTTTTCAAAACCGCGTACACCTCTTTACAGTGATAAAAATATAAAATAATCAAACCTGCAAAAACTATTCCCGAAGCCGCCACGGCTATAATTATGTTGACCGTAAGTTCGCACGGTAATACCAGCGTTCCGCCGAGACCTATTAACACAGAAGTAAGCAACGCTATTATTATATAATGCAACGTTTCCGAACTGAAAATATTTTTATTGAAATATTTAACCGAACTCCACTTTCCGTTCTTACAATAGTTCAAACCTTTCTTTTTAAGAGATTTATAAAAAAGAGTTTGAACCATTTGTTTGTTCAGCTTGTCCTCTTTTACATTCATCATACATGTTATAGTTTCGCAACACAACCAATAAATTTCTTTATAAATGCGGTAACGAATTACAATGACGGAAAAAATTATGCCTATAAATCCTACGGCTAGGAATATAAGACCTTTGTGAAACTCCGAAAGCAATTCAAGGGAAAACGCAAACGGTATAAGCAGTGAAAATATTGAAAGATAAAGCGTAATAATTTGGTCGCGTTTTGTCTGCTGCAAAGTAAGCTCGCTATGCGCGCGCTCATACAGTTTGGATAAATCGTGACTGTAATTCTTCTTTAAATCCTCGTTCGTAATTACAACGGGTTTAAACGTTTTTTCTTTGTTGCCGCCGTTCATTATAATTCCTCGTCGTAAGGCGTTTCTTTCAAATACTTACCAACTATTCTGCATAATTTTTCGTAATTTTCAACGCTGTTTGCGCCCACCAACACGGTCGGCTTATCGAATTTTAATTCTTCGCCGTTAAGCCCTGAGAGCACGCCGCCGGCTTCGCGCAATATAAGACACCCCGCCGCATAATCCCAAGGGAAAACTCTTATTTCAAAATACAAATCGCACCTGCCCGCGGCAAGATAACACAACTCTATAGCGCAACTTCCGAAACGGCGGAAATCGTTACAGTTTAAGTAAGTTTCACAAATAATATCCCTGCATAACGGCGTAAATTCTTTACGGTATAAACTCATCGCCGTACAGAAAAGCGAAGATTTAAAACACTTATCCGAAACGCTTATTCGCTTACCGTTCAACTTTGCGCCTTTCCCCGCAACCGCGGAAAAAAGCAACTTTTCAAACGGCGCGTAAACCACGCCTATCACGGGTTTCCCGTTATATAACAGCGCTACGGAAACAGCGCATTCAGAAAGTCCGCGGGAATAATTTGTCGTACCGTCTATAGGATCTATTACCCATACGTATTCGTGCGCTATATCGGAAAGGTGTTTTTCTTCTCCCAAAAAACCCGATTCGGGCAAAAGCTTTCCAAGTTCGCCGAACAAAAATTTTTGCACGGCAACGTCGGCCGACGTTACTATATCTTCTTCCGTAGATTTCCGCTCGACGGTAAAACTCCTTTCCAACATAATTTCGGAAGCACGTTTAACCGTATTTATTACATTTTTACATAATTCGGAATACTTCATAAAAACTGATAAACCTTAATTACCGGCGTCCAAAACCAAAGCTTTTTTAGGACAGAACCCTGAACATTTTCCGCACTTTATACATTTGCCGTAATCTACCGCCGGAACGCCGAATCCCTGTTGCGACAACGCGCCCACAGGACAAATATTAACCGCGGGACATCTATGGTTTTTAGGACAATTTTCCTCTTTAATTATTAGCTTTTTATCTGACGGCATAACTAAAACCTCCGACCTTTTTTATATATTATAATATAAATTAAGCAATTTTTCAACTTTACGGTTTAAAATTTTATAATAAATTGTTGACATCCGCGCAACAAAACAGCATAATATTTTTAAATTCAGCAACACGGAGAACCATATGAACACGTTAACAAACGATAACGTAAAAAAACAAATAGCGATAATTACGGGCGCGGACGGCGGCTTCGGAAAAGAATTTGTAAAACTGATTATAAAAGAAAACGTAGACGAAATCTGGGCGATAGCGCGAAACGCAGATAAATTGAAGTCTCTTTCAGAAGAATTCGGCAAACAAATAATAACGTTTCCTATGGATTTAACCGACAGAAAGAATTTAAACGTATTGCAAAATAATTTAAACGACGGTGTTAAGGTTAAATATTTAGTCAACAACGCGGGTTATGCAAAATTTTGCGCTTACGACGGTATTTCTTTGGAAGATTCCTTAAACATGATTGACTTAAACGTTTGCGCAGTAGTTGCGTTAGGTCTTATTTGTATACCTTACATGCAAAAAGGCAGCCGCATTATAAATATCGCTTCCCAGGCTTCGTTTTTTCCTCTACCGTATATAAATATCTACGCTTCCACAAAAGCGTTTGTAAGAAACTATACCCGCGCGCTAAACGTAGAATTAAAGTCAAAAGGCGTTACCGCAACGGCTGTTTGCCCCGGTTGGATGAAAACAAATTTGTTTGAACGCGGAAACGTAGGCGCGGAAAAAGGGATAACTAACTTCGCGCACATTAAAACACCGGAAGCAGTGGCAAAAAAAGCTTTTAAAGACGCAAAAAAAGGCAAAGATATTTCAACATACGGCGCTTACGTAAAACTTACGCGCTTGCTTTCTAAACTGGCTTCGCAAAAAACGGCTATGAATATTTGGCTTAAACAACAAAAGATAAAATAATATTAGAATTTAATTGGGCGGATTTTTATAATCCGCCCGATTTATATTATTTCCGTTCCGAACCAAAAACTTATAACCGCACATACCAGCAAAAGTATTATTAACAACGCTATGGTTTCGTTCGTCAATTTTTCCTTAACCGTATATTTACGTCTCTTACCGCGGGTTTGCAACGCGCTTTTACAACTTATAAAAATATGAGTTATCCCGAATAATACGGCAAAAACAATCAAAGGAATATAAGCCAATATTATGCCGCTGAATAAAAATATGAAAGAAGGAATTACCGAAAGCGAAACCGCTTTCAACAATCCGCTTTGTTTGTAGCAAATCAGCCAGAACAACAGATAAGCAAAACATAACAAACCGTTAACGATTAAATAAACTTCCAGAGCATAATCGAACCAAAAGTTAAAATACGTATAGGGAATATTGAATATCATCAATATAAAACAGCCGTACCTTCCTATCTGTTCCGCAATCTCTATTTTCTTATTGCGGTAAGTTAACGCCGGATCGTCTTTATGTTTTACTGCGTAAATAATATTAGGCGCCATAATAATCGCCATAACGGCAAGTCCGTAATAATTAAACCAATCCATACCGAAATTTATAAAAATTTATTTTCTTCTATGTAGTCGCAAATATTTTTAAAGCCGCTATCAAAGGAAAGATAGCTTTTACCGTTAAAAATTATTTCGGCGGCATAGTTGAACTCGTTGTCCATATAAATCCAAAGCGTTGTTCTTACCGTCAGCACGGATCCGAATTCGACCTCTTTGAAAAATCCGTTTTCCATAACTGTAGCAACATTTTTTTGAGTCAATTCCAAAATGCATTCTTTTTGTTTTCCGTCGCCGTCCGCCGATACAGCCTCTATATACGCGCCGTTGCCGCGGATTGTGACGCTCTTATACGTTATATTACAGGTTAAATAGTTTTCTTCATTGCACAAATGCGCCCGCATAACGGAATTAAACCCGCCGTTAAGAAATGAAAAAAAGAAAATCATTCCCGCAACGACTCCCGCAAGTACAAACGCCCCCGCTATACAGCCGCAAATTATTGCTGTTTTTACCGTTGTTTTCTCCATTATCCCACCAAAAGTTTTATTACATAAACAAAATGTTCGGATTAAATTATACAATAACGCTTATACAATGTCAATCGGAGCTTTAAAATTTAGAATCAATAAAATACGGACCGTTACGATCCGTATTTTATAATTACTGTAAAATATTTATATTTTTAAATAATACAATTGACGTCAAATAATCCCATAGGTTTTAACGGGAATAATTAAGCACGGGTTCGGTTATGGGTTTCACTAAACCCTCCAGTCCGCCGTTATAGCCGTAAGCGTAAAGCTCTACGCTCACTATTCCGTCATTTACCATAATGAAAAAATATTTCGTTGCGCCGCGCTCGGATGAGTACGGATTTTTGTTTTGCTCGATTACAATACGGTTATTGAAAGGCGTACTTATTTCGCTTGCGTCAATTATATGAGCCGAGGTTACGCCCGGTTCGCCGTTTTTACAGTTAAAACTTAACTGTACCATTCTGCCGTTTATCGAGTATTGTCCGTCCACGGTCTGCTCCGTATCCACGAAAGCGATAATTTCTCCGCCTATCATATAGCCATCGTCGGCAAAACGGGGGAAGATTCCTTCCAATTTTTCGCGGGCGTGCAACGTGCCGTCGTCGTCCACCTTCCATACCTCGCCGAACATGGATAAGAGATAACCGCCCGTGAGCCTGTATGCAATACCGTTACCGCTTTTGCCGCCGTTATAACATCTTTCTTCCGCCACGCCCTCTAAAGTCACTTCCGTACCGGCTTCCACGGGATTAAGCTCGAAATTTTCTCCGAATACTTTAAGCTTGCCATCGTCGAAGGCGTACATTCTACCGTCCGCGCCGAACATCATTCCGTTATTACCGGAATACAGCAACGAATTTCCGTAGCGCGTGTAAGAGGGTAAATTAACCAAGCCAGCTTTCCCACGGTCGCCATAATCGCTGGCGTAGCCTTCAAGCAAGTATAGCTGACCGTACCTGTCACGCCGCGCGGTGCGCACGTAATACGCCCAATAGTATGATTTGACGGCGTCCGAATCTTCCGGAAGCATTAAGTCGTAACGGATTTTTTCCGTCCGTTCGTCGTAATTTATCGTATACCACTGGGGAATATGGTTGCCGTACATTGGCGTGACGCGTAAAAAATCCTCCTTAAACGGATTGACCTGCATCGTATGATTAATTGCGCCGGAAAGCTCGTTAACCTGCGGAATAATATCCTTGAGAGGGAACACCTTCCCCGTTTCATTGTGTATGACAACTGTTTGCGCGCTTTCATGGTGACAGCTGAAAGAAGGAGAACCGGACATTGAATACGCATAACCATAATCCATCCAATAATCCCACCAGTCGTCGTTGAGGTATTCGACGTACGTAAAACCGTTTGAAACATATACCTTGGAAGCGTTGCCCAATACGTCCTGCCTTACCTGACCGCGGCCGTTTGTGCGCTCGTAAATCACTTCGTCAATCTTGCCGTTTTCGCTGATGGAAATAAGCACGTTGGCTTTAGTAGGGTCCCAATCGTAGTCCGATTCCCATTCGTACCTGTCATCGTCGCTCCAATCGCCTGAAATAACGCCGCCGTCTTTTTTGTCCTCGGCAAGCTTGATTTTTTCGTTCTTTCGGGAAGCGGAGTCCGCTTTTATATATGAAACATTGGAAATGCTTGCGGTATCTGAATTCGAATCGGGCGCATTCCAAACGCCGAACGCGGCTACGCCTTCCATATCCACAAAGGTGTTTTTAAGATTTGCCATTGCGCCCAGAAGCCCTCTGTTGTTATACAAAAATATTCCGAGAGGAACGCTTACCGCTACGGCAAAGAAAAATACCATAGCCAAAATTAACGCCACGCCGCGTTTGCCCGAAAAAATAGGGTTGCGAAGAATCGCGGCGCTTGTAGCGCCCGTTTGAACGGTTATCCCGTTATCGCTTGCGTTTTGTAAAGATATTATACGTTTCGCACGCTCGTGTTTGATGTTTTCGTCGGATTGCAATGAATCGAAAGCTTCTGTATACTTAGAACTCATAAATTATTTATTCCTCCAAAAATTTTTTTAATTTATCCCGCGCCCTGCCTATACGTTTTGTCATTGCTCGTTCGGTGCCGCCCAAAATCGAAGCGGCCTCCCTTGCCGTGTAGCCTTCGTAATAATGCAGATACAGCGCGTTGCGGTCGCCCTCTGATAACAGAGCGAGCGCATCGAACACTTCGCCGCGGCCTTCCGGCGGTACGGGCGGATCGTAAGTATAAGCTACCGTATGACGCCGCTTTCTTGCGCGCAAAAAATCCTTGCTTTTGTTTATGGTCACGCGAATAAGCCACGCTTTAAGCCCGTCGCCACCGTCCGTAACGGTCGGAGTTTTAAGAAGCTGCAAAAAAACTTCCTGCAAAATGTCCTCCGCGTCATAACGGTTACGCGTATACTGAAACGCCACGCGAAAAATGGTATCCGAATACCTGTTCACCGCTTCAGTTATTAAATTTTCCGTCGACGAATTTATCATGTTCTCTACTTATAAAACGTTTTTACTTACCAGAAAGAGACGTAAAAAAGAAAACTTTTTAAAAAAATTTTTATCGTCCGTTTTCACTTGCCAACAACAAAATTTCAAAATGGAACTGTTTACCATACGTTAACGCTTCCGTCTTTATTGTGCCCTAACCGATTTCTGAAAACCAAAGTCATTCCATAACATTAATATATTTTGTTGTTCATATATAGTTAGTTCTCAGTATTTTTTCATCAGTATATCACATACGCCTGTAATAATCAAATATACGGAACATACACAGCCGATTCCGACGCAATAACTTATATAAAAATTTACAAATTTCCAGCCCGTGTATATTATAGTTTTTTTGCAATAAAATGAATTGCTTTATTTTCCAGTCCATCTGTAAACATTATTTAAAATCTTTCATATCATGTAGTAAGTTACAATTGACTTACTACATACACCACCCCTTTATGGGGCAGTATGTAGTATTTTTATTTAGGAGCATAAAATATGAACATATCCAACCAATCAAACGTAATTTACAATGCCGTACCGCCAAATCAACCCGGCGTTCCCGAAAGTGTAACCAGCAATACAGTTAACACAGAAGTATTGTCCGACGTCATTAAGAAAGTTATGACCACCGACAAAACTTTCGCCAAAGAAGGAGAAACCGTTCGCAATACTGTAACGATTACAAACAATTCAACTGCGGTTTTAACTCCGGCTTATATCATAAATCAGGCGCCCGACGGAGCAAGTTTCGTTGACGGAAGCGTTAAAATAAACGGGGTCGCAGCCCCGGCAGACCCTGTATTAGGAATCACCCTTCCCGTATTAAACCCCGGCGAATCAATCACAGTAGAGTATGACATGAAAATAAACAGCCCTTCAACGGCGACCACTGTAACTAACTCTGCCGAATTTCGATACGACGTGGGAGACCCTGTAAGCGGCATCATCAGAACCTACACCGAACCCATCAACGCCGTTACGGTAAACGTTGTTAACGCTAAACTTGAAGTTGTGAAAAGCGTAGACAAAGCGTATGCCGTCAAAGGCGAAACGCTGACCTATACTGTAACGTTTACAAACAAAGGCAATATTAATATAAACGATATTTACTTTACGGATAATATCCCTCAGGGCACCACTTTCGTGAATGGTTCGGTATCGATTAACGGTCAAAATATTTCCGCATACCGTCCAGACATCGGATACAGCGTAGCAAGTTTGCCTCCTAACGACAGCGCGACGACAAATTTCCAAGTAACGATAGATTAAATTATTCCGATTAATCAATTCGGTGACATTACGCCATTGCAATCAACGACGGCGAGCATTAAAACAGCGAAAAAAAAGAAACCGCAATTGCGGTTTCTTTTTCATTGGGGTGTGCGTATACCCCCGTAATGGTGGAGTAAGGGTGTTAGAGTTTGAACACGCTTTCAACCTTTCCATAACCTCGTTTGTTTCGTCAAGTCTTATCTTTTCTATGCTTTCGTCAACGCCTAAATTCAGATAGCCGACAGTCTTTATTCTCTCGTCGTCATATATATACACCGCGAAAACAAGGTTGTCAATGATTTTCCGCTGATAGTCCTTGTCTGCTGGGTTGCCTTTCAGTAGGTCGGCAATAAACAGCAAAATGTCTTTTGCGGTAACTTTGCGCCCGCGCTCTAACAGTATTTGCGCCTTGCTCTTTTGTAGGTCGGCAAGCAT
>CATKAP010000274.1 GCA_949746255.1 uncultured bacterium | reverse complement strand
TGCTACCCCAACAAGCAGAAACAGCGGTTTCCGGCAACGCCGGGAACTGCAGTTTCGAGTCTTTGTGGGAACAAAGACACTGCTTGCTACAATGGTGACAGCTCCCAAGCTGACCGCCCTATGTAGTGGCTCACACCTAAGCTACAATAGGAGAGAGCCGGACTGACGAGGTACTGCCTGAGCTATCACGTTCGTTTTAGTTATACTTAAAGACTTGTACTTGGCCCGTTAGAATGAGCATACCACCTGTCAAGCGCAGCTATGAGTCTTTCCTTCATCTGCTCTGGAACAGAGATGGGAACGAACTCACTTCCGCCATATGCATCTATGTATTCCGACCAGACGCCCTCGCAGATGCTATCCATGCTACAACGCCCGCATTGCGGAGCTTTACTTTTGATACTTTTTCGTACCTCGGCCCAGTTGAAAGGATCCTCACCAACTTGAGTGCAGAGAGTATCTCCGAAACGGTACTTCAACTCCCCCACCAACTGCATATCATGGGGGATTATGCAGAACGGAATGGCCTCAAACTCAATCTGGATATGATGTGCCTTAGCTTTCTTGATGAGCAAATCCAAATTCGGACGAAGTTCCGAATAAGTTGGAACCATCTCGTCGAAACGTTTTCTAGCCCCACCTTGTCCATGCGGGAAAGCGAAGCATATATAATGTACACCCAGTTCACCCGCTAATTTTACGATTCCCGGAAGTTCGTCGCGGTTTTTCTTCGAAATAACAACTTTTAAAATGGTTAATATGCCATGCTGCGTAGCATACCGTATTCCTTCGCAGGTCTCATCGAAACTACCTGTCACTTGTGTGATTCCATCATGAGTATCCGGGCAAGCGCCGTGCAGTGCAACCACACATCGGATCTTACGGCAAGTAGAAATAGCATGTGCCACCTCAGGCACATGGAGCCGACGCCCATTCGTCTGAATCGTAATGTTCAGCCCTTTCTGCAAACAATAATCGACTAGCTGTGAGAAATCCTTTCGAATTGTCACTTCTCCGCCTGTGAGTACAATATATTCAGATCCCTGACTGATGGCGTAGTCCACTTGGCGAAGACAGTCTTCCGTGCCTAAATCAACGGAATTTTTCTGCTCGACAAGTCTATCACGACTGTCCTCAATCACGCAATGCTTGCATCGATTATTGCAGGAATAGCCGGTTTTTAAATCATAGGTCAGCATTTCGTGTCCTCCAGATATTTCTTAACAGCGTAGAGCTGGCTCTTGTTCAGGTCCCGAATCTTTGCGCAAAGTGGGATATCGGCAAGGACTTCCGGTGTATCGGCTTTCATATCTCTAAGCGTTCCAGAAAGCCATAATCGGACGGGATAACCCATCAAATACGTACTAAGCCCGGACTCGTTGATTCCTGTCTGGCCACAAGACATACATGGGGTCTCCGTCATATCTACACCTTCAAAAATACTTTCGTCCCGCAGTACCTTGCTGCCTTTGCAATAAGAACACGGTTCCTTTTTCCGTATTCCGTTAATCCTTGTCATGATTTTCTTTATTCCAATGAGTTCGTAGCAATAGGTGTCGGCACTAATCTTGTCTTCCCCTTTCAAACGTGCCAAAATTGCATCTTTTGTCTCGATGATGCCATCCCAGTCCAGCATTATGACATGATTGTCCACCGCAAGCCGCTCCACATAGGGACGAATCCGCTGATAGAACGGCGCGAGGTTTTTGAATGCAAAAGTAAACCCGTAGAACTTTGCATAGGACGCCTCCAAGCACTTTAGACACACCTGCTCTTCTCTAGAAAGGGTTGAGACATCCATGTCCAGCCTAGCAGTACCACCCAGAACCTGAGCGAAATCGCTGAGCTGAGGAACATCTGGAAAGATCGGCAGCAGTTCAACGAGTGGACGGGAAAGGAGATTTCGTAGTTTTATGCCCCGGATTTCCAAATTCGGTGCATAGGGCAACAGGCTTCCACAGCATATCGGGCAAGGAATAGAGCGGGAAGAATCTTTTATGAGTTTCTTCATAGGACTCACAGAAGACCTCATATACTTGGAAACAAGATGGAGAATTCCCTGCCACTGCCGTTGGGTTTTCTTACTGGCATCATAGAACGTATTGTCCCAATAGCCGTAAAGGAAAGCTGTTCTTTCTTTCTCGGCCATTTTGGAGTATGGCTTATCCAGTTGTAGGCCAGATTCCTTCTTGATTTCCTTAAACAAGAACTTGATTTTAGAGTAATTATAACGCTTTAGCTCTTTCATCACATCCGAATGGAGCATCCCATCCCAGAATGGAGCGTCCGCATCAATAATGATGGACTCGAAATCGAATGATGAAACCTGTCCCGTACCCCGACAGCACTTGCATAGATTTTCTTGATCATAATAATCGTAATACCGAATCTGGCTGGCACAGCTTTGTTTCAGGATTGCATTGATGGCTGATGCAGTTTCGAATAGGAAGGTATGGTTGCTGTACAGATTCCCTTCGAAATCAAGGCTGATAATCGGCCTGATCTCATCAGCGGATAGATCCTTGTAAATCCACTGTGCAGTTGATGAATAGTTCTTCAAGATACCACCCTTGAACATCCCATCATAATCGGTGAAAGTTCTGTCCACATCGTCAGCAATCGTGGTAATACCTGTCTTGGGGTACGGGATCATAGACTTTATGGACGGATGCATATTCTGTGAACGATTCCGACCCTTGATCCATTTCTCAACGGGAAGACAAGGGAGTTCCGTTATGGAAGCTTCTTGCCGTTTTCCGAAATCGAAGACGAGATCGCAACAATGGATCACAAACTCATTATGCTCGATGATGAGTACCGTGATGGGACGGGTTTCTTGGAGTTGCCTCAGCTTCTTCATAAAAAGGTTTAGGATGTTCTGGGAAAGGCCTTTCGAAGGTTCATCCAACACGATAAGACTTTCCTGTGTACCGAGCGCCTGCAAGCAGGAGATAAGATGAATGCTTTGGAACTCTCCAGTGGAAAGCGTTTGGATCTTCCGATCTAAGGTCAGATATCCTAGCCCCAACTCCACAAGAGACACAAGAACAGGGGCAATATGCTTGTTCTTCTTGGCCTGTACCAAAGCACTTTCTAAGGATAGACTTTCGAACCCGTCTCCAACCTTAGTTGTGTATTTTCTGATGCCAAGAAAGGTGGAAATCGTAGATTTTGATGTTATGGACTGATTTCTGTCCTGCCCGATGATGACAGCCTTTACATCCTTGTAGTGTTTGGTGAATGCGGGCAGGATACAGTCCCGCACCAAGGTCGATTTTCCGCAACCGGATTCACCTGTAACAGCAATAAGGCAGTTCTTCGGCACTTCCAACTCTGCAATGCGGATATTCCTTTTTTCAAGTGTTTTGAATCTGTAAGCATCACCAGGCACAAAATCCGGATGCGGTGGGACGACAGAAGCAGGACGTGGCGATTTTTCCACAATCTCGCCACCGGAGTCACCACTATAAGGGCCAAAATAAAGATGCTCTTCGGCAGCTTCCAGAACCATATCTGAGTGGTCGATAAACCAGACCTGGTTGTTGTAGCCTAACTTTCTAATCTCATCGAGAACAATTGCTAGAGAGTCCTTGTCAAGTCCTGTGGAAACCTCATCCAAAATTAACAGCGCACCTCTGCATACTGCCATGAATTCTGACAGAAGGACACGCATCGTCTCACCGCCAGAAAGAGTACTCATAACTCTATCCAGCGACAGATAGGGAATGCCCAAGGCGATGAGATTGTCGATAATTTTGCGGTCTGTCTCATCAAATCCAAGATCATCGGCCAACTCTGCCAGCTCAGAGATTGACATCCTGTCCACATCAACAATATTGCGGGAAAATCCACCAAGATTCAGCTTGTATTCTAGAATTTCATCGTTGTAGCGCATTCCGCCGCAGGCTTTACATTCCGTATGGGCGGTAGAACCGCGACCTTTGCAATGAGGACACCACATAATTGAATTATTGAAGGAGAAGAATTCCGATGTTTTCCCATGCTCCCGTGCAAATCTTCGGCGAATCTTCCCAAACAGCCCGGAATGAGTACCCAGAGTCGAACGCGGATTCGCCCCCGATCCTGATTTCCTCAGGTAGAACACGAGCGGCATTCCGGAAATTCCTTCGGAAAAGCAGTTGGACTCCAACTGATCCGAGAACAGAAACCTATACTCGGACTTTGGAAGAAGTGTTACAATCCGGCGGAATGATTCCTGTGCAACGGCCATACAAAATGTCGACTTACCAGACCCAGACAATCCGCCGATACCAAGCGAATGCTGGTCTGTAAGGGAACAGGAAATATCTTTCAGATTATTCGCTCTCAAGTTCATAATTTCCATTTTGTCACCTCCTGATAGAGCAGATTTCTTCGAACAAGCGATGCCTAGCATTACAAAAGGTTGAATCCTTTTCTTCTAGGAAACAGCCCCCACCACAATCCTGGTAGATATCGCAGGCTTTGCATCGTTCCGGGCAGCAAGGAAGTTTGTCCTGCTGGATATGATC
>CATKAP010000273.1 GCA_949746255.1 uncultured bacterium | reverse complement strand
ACGACGCTCTTCCGATCTAAATGCATAATTTGCTATTTTTGGTAGAGGCTTTCACTTGACACTATTATAATATGTATGATAAAATACTTTACAAACATATAGAATGGATTAATATAAATTTTTTTCGTAAGAAAAATTTATTTCAACGGAAGAAATTAATTGACGGAGGTAGATTATGAAAAACTTGCGTAGAATTATATGCGCTTCGCTAATAACGGCGTTTATAATAACCGTAGCTATGTTTGCGGTTGCATGTACGCCGACGACTTTTACCGCAAAGTTTATGGCTAACGGCAGCGAATATAAAAGCGTTTCGGTGGCAGAGGGTGAAAAACTGGAAAAACCCGAAGATCCCGTTCTCGACGGCTACGTTTTCGAAGGCTGGTATGATAACGCGGAAACTACTGGCAAAGCCGTAACTTTCCCCGTAAGCGTAAGTTCCGACGTTACATATTACGCAAAACTTTCAAACGCGTATACCGTGACCCTTATGGACGGTACCCGTGAAATGGGTAAAGTAACTGGTAAACCCGGTACCGTAATTAATATTAATACGGATAAAACCGATTACATATTCGAGGGTTGGTATGAAGACGCCGGTTTTGCAACGCCTGTAACTTCTATGGTTATCGGAAATAAGAACGATACGTATTACGCGAAGTATTCGCGCGTTTATACTATGAGTTTTGAAACGGCTTCCGAATTTTCCGATGCCGAACTTCCCGAAGCTATAACGGCAAAAGAAGGCGCCGCAATAAACGTAGACGACCCCGACGACGAATATTACATGTTCCTCGGCTGGTACGATAATGCGGATTTTACCGGCAATCCCGTTGAAATACCTTCGGAAATGCCGGCAAAAAATACTACCTTTTATGCTAAATTAGCTGAAAAAGTAACCGTTTATTACGTTAGACATAAGAACGACAGTAACGGTATGTTTAACGTTAGCGATTTTATAAAAGAAGAACATGCATTGGGTTCTACGATAACTATACAATCGCCGGAAGATCTTCCGGATTTCACAAACGGCAACAGTAGATTTATTGCGTGGACCTCGGCTCCCCGTTCAAACGGCAACGATATTATGAATACGGGCTCTTTGGAGCTTTCCGAAGATAAATATTCTGCGGGTGAAAGTATTTATTTATATGCGCAGTGGGCCGACGAATATATTTCCGACGCTTCGGAAACGGCAAAGGTTTACGTTTCGGCGACTTTCTTCGGAGAAAACAATGCGATTTACGTAAAGAACGATAATGAAATAACGGGCAACTCTTATATAACTCCCGCAAACGATTTGGAGTTCAGTTTTACGATTGAAAACGGCGTGAATTTTATTGGAATGGTTCACGGTAACTTAAGAAAGAACAACGGAAGCTACCATCTCAGAGATTATGAAGGCGGAAATTACGTCAGGACTGACCGTTTAAATAACGTGTCGGAAACGGCGGAACTGTATCTTTCGGGTTATTATTATGCTATGGAAAACAATTCTTCCGATAACGATCCCGACGCTCCCGCAACCGTAAACGTCAGGTACGGAAATTTTGTTACCGAAGGCAATAAATTGTATACGAAGGGAGAATATTTCGGCATAATCGACGAGAGTATTTTGACTTCGACAGGCGAACATTACGATTATGTTTTCTATGACGTTACATTAGATTCTCAAGGAAATATCAGTAAATTACAGCATTTATTGAATTTTAGGTTGAATGCGGTGCAGGACGCCGATATTCCCGAAGGCGTGCAAGGTTCGTTCCTCGAATGCGGAGCGGAAAGCAGCAGCGTTCTCGAAAGTCATTTCGGGTCGAGAAATCCTTTCTTTTTGTTGTTTGACCGTGATGCGGGTAAAGAGACAAGTAATTATATTATTATATTCGACGGATACGGCGATGAAGCCCGCGTATTGATTTCCGACGAAAGCGGAAAATTATCAAAAGTTTATGTAGGGGCGTATAACCCTACCGGAAATTATCTTGAAGATAATCTTTCGGGCGAACTGATTATCGAAAACGGCGTGGAGTGCGATTTAGAAACCAAAGAACCGCTTCCTAACGGAGAGACTCGTTCGTTTACCGTTATTTTGACTTATTCCATACAGGACGGCTACGGTTCGTTCCTTCTTTGCGACGACGATATTGCCGGAACTTATACGGGCGAGGGAAACATATCTCTTAAAATCGACGGATACGATAACTATATTGACGTAGCCGAATATAAAGACGCGGACGGTACCGTTTTGCGCGGCGAATACGCATTGGTAGATGAAGATATCATGGTATTCAACCCCGCCGACGGCAATACTTCCACAGGTGTTACGGCAAATTCCGTATTCTTCAATTATCATGAAAAAACTATTGCGCCGGTGGAAAAAGATTCCGAAGGTTTCGTAGTTTTCAACAATAAGTTATACGCATATTTAGGTGATAAAACGGGAACGGCGGAAGACCCCGTAAAAGTTCCCGACAACGTGACTACGGTTTACAACGGAGCGTTTGCTTATCAAGCTAACGTGGTTGCGGTGGACCTCAATAATGTTACAACGGTTAACAATAATGCGTTCTACGGATGCGATAAGCTGACTTCCGTTAAGTTTACCAATGTAACGAATATAGGTATACAGGCATTTTTCGGGTGTTCGTCGCTTGTTTCGGTTGAGCTGCCCAAAGTAGTAAATATAGGTATACAAGCGTTTGCCAATACAAAGGCTCTTGAAACAGTTGAAATAGGTAGCGCTATTGAAGAAATGGGTTCCGAGGCGTTCTATTGTTCAAGTACGAAAACCGGAGACCTTGTTATACATTTCCTTGGCGAAAACGCTCCTTCGATTGGGGATTACCTTATAAATGTAAACAGTTTCGATACTGCAAACGGCAAATCGTTATTGGTAAGAGTAAAGGACGTAGATGTGCTCAAAAAGTTCTATGCGGCGCCTACGTGGGACGCTTATCGTTCCGTGGTTGTTTGCGACAATATCAATCCCAACGCTTATTTCGGTATTTGGTTTGCCGAAGATTTATCCGCAACCATTTTCAACGAAGCTTCCATGATTGACGGTAACGTAGTATTTTACGAAGAAAAAGACGGCGTTATAACTGTTTATAAACGCGTTGTAAACGGAAACGACATCACGCTCGAAGAAGAAATTGTAGAGTTTTCCGATGATAAATCCACTGTTACCATAGGTTCTAAAGTTTATAAAACTATTGCCGAAGGCAGCAAATTAACATTTACCGACTCCGAAGGGAATAAGCTCGAATTCGTCCACAGCGGAAGTACGAGTACGACCGACGCGAAAGCAGTTTATACTCCCGTAGACGGGGAGCCCATAGTTTCAGCGATAGGCATTGATAATTTGGCTCCCATCAATATAGTTTTAATACCGGAAGGCAATATTTTAAATAGCTACAAAATAAACGTTAAATGGAATCAGAACGGGTTTGACGGAGCGTTTACTTCCGAATTCCGCAAGTGGAGCGTAACTTGCGATAGTATTATGGGAATGCTCGGCGGTTCGGGTAATGAGCTGACTATAAGAGTGGAAAGCAAAAACGAACTTTACGTAAGCTGTGACGGGTTGGAAAGCATCCCTAGCGTGAGCGGCGGAACAAGCACCAGTTACGGTCAGGTTTCCTTTAAAGACGTTGCCGTTCAAGCCGCCGAATTGAGCGCGAACGAAATGGGATACGCTTTGACTATGATATTCGGTTTCGACGAAGAAGTAAACGGAATTATCGTAACTTATGTCGTCAGTGTAACATGTACGATATTCGGAGACTACGGCGTATATCAGGTCAACGGTTGGTATTGTGCGGTTACCGAAGATATAACGGACGAAACGAGCGGTATAACTATAAAATTGTATTACTACCTGGCCGGAAACGGTATGGAAAACAATCCGGCAGAAGGTGATTTGGTTGGATTCGATATAATAGTAGACGGTGAAATAGTTGCATATGAAGACGTTTCGACCGAAGAAGCTTTACTCATTAAAATTACCGAAGGCACAAAAGCCGGTACGTATGAAATTGTTTTGGGTAAGGACGAAGAGGGTAACGTCACTGTAAAATTCGTTAAACAGTAATTTATTACAAAATTAAACCGACCTAACGCGATATCGCGTTAGGTCGGTTTTTGTTAAATGATTTTTATTTCGTAAGTCTTTCAAGCGCAAGGGTGTAAATTTTAAAGCATTTTTCAATTTTTTCAAACGTTATATATTCGTTTGCCTGGTGAATTGTGTTTTCTTCGCCTTCCTCTTCAGGTCCGAACGCCGCGCCGCATTTCAATGCGCGCGCATAAGTGCCTCCGCCTATAGCTACGGGTTTAATTTCTTTACCCGTAACTTCGTTGTAAACGCCGCATAACGTTTTGATTAGGAAACAGTTTTTATCGTTGTATAACGGAGCCTGTTCGTGGGTTACTTCGTAATTTACGCCGCTTGCGGAAATAGCTGTAAGCACTTTTTCTTTGGTCATAGTAGCGGGGTAACGAATATCGCAAGTAACCGTTATGTTGTCTTTGCCGCCTTCTATAACGTTGGGGGAAAAAGTGAGCGCGCCCGTTTCGTCTTTAAGTTCGGTAAGACCGAATCGGCTTACAAACAGTTTTTCCGAAATGTCGTCGAGTCCGAGATATTTTAAAATATTCGGTATTGCGTTCATGCCTTTTTCCGGGGTAGAACCGTGCGCCGATTTGCCGCGGGAAATAATTTTGCCGTTGTCGTATGCAAGGTTTAATTCTTCAAGTTTAACTTCGTTCTTTTCTGCGCTGATTTCGCAATAGTCGCATACCATGTTCGCGCGTTCGCCGCCTTTTAACGAAGAGTAATCTCCGTCGGCGTTGAATTTAAGTTTAAGTTGCAATATTCCTTTTTCGGCGTAAATTACAGGGAAATCGGCGTCGGGAGAAATTCCCTCTTCGGGCATTTTTGCATGCGTCTTATAGTAATCTATACACTTCCAACCGGTTTCTTCGTTACAGCCGACTATAAGTTTTATTGTTCTTTTTGGCTTAAATCCGCGGTCTTTCAGTTCTTTCAGAGCAAACAGCGCTATAACGGCGGGGCCCTTTTTGTCCCTAGCGCCCCCGCCCCCTACGCGACGGGATTCGTAATCAATCTCTCCGCCGAACGGGTCGTGCGTCCAACCGTTGCCTGCGGGAACAACGTCCAAATGCGCGAGTACCGCAAAGTCCTTGCCTTTACCGAACGTAACTTCGCCTGCATAGCCGTCGTAATTTTTGGTTTCGAATCCCAAATATTCGGCAAGCGACAAAAAGTAGTCCAATGATTTTTTTACGCCTTCGCCGAAAGGCGCGCCGTCTTGCGCCGGCGCCTGCGAAGAATCGAATTTTATTATTGCGGATATATTCTTAATTATAGTTTCAAGTTTATTTGTCATTTTTTAAACCTTCTTTGGAAAATCATTTAAAATCATTATACACTTTTTTTTATTTATGGTAAAATGAATTTAACCGTACGGTAAAAATTTTCAGTACGCAAACAGGAAATGAAAGTTAAATTAAAAATAGACGCGGAAAAAGCTAAGGCTTATATAAATTTAATACTTATAATTTTGCTTGTGGTAATTGAGATTGTGGTATGCGCTCAGGCGTATTCGCCGGATTATATTCCGCTATTTATAGCTATTGTCGCTTGCTGTCTTGCGCTTATATTCGTAGAAAGCTTAAATCAATTCGTAATCAAAAAATTTGCGTTGAAAATGCTTTTTTTCGGAATCGATTCAGGGTTGCTACTTGCAATTAGTTTGCTTACGGGTAATTCCTTTCTTTCCACGCTTTATTGTATAGTGCTTACCGGTTGTTATATGACGGTAGACCGTTTTAAGGATAAAACCATACTGTTTTGCGTAAGCTGCCTGTTGTTTTCCGTTTCTTTTATAATAGGTTGGGTTACGCGTCACTTCGGGGCTTCGGTTTACGACAGCGTGGTCGAAATATTGAGCGGCGTGCTTTTCGGATTGCTTGCCATAACTTTGGACTATATTATAGTACAGTTTATTTTAAAATTTTATCGTACCAACGTTCAGCTTTCCGTAGCGTTAAGAGAGGCGGACGATAGCCGCGCGCAGTTAAAAGAAGTATACGAACAGCTCACTACTACCCGTGTTTACGAAGAACGCAACAGGATTGCAAGGGATATTCACGATAATGCGGGACATTCCATGACTTCCGTTATAATGCAGACGGAGGCGGCGAAACTTTTAATAGACGAAAATCCCGAAGAAGCCAAAAATCGTATAATTTCCGCCAATATTCAGGCGAAAAACGCTTTGGAACAGATGAGGGAAAGCGTGCACCTTCTTGCAGGCAGACCGCAGGCTGCGTCGTTTTCCGAGGAGCTCGAAGAAATAATAGCGCAAACTATAGACGGAACGGATATAAAGGTACGCAGCGACATAGACGATTTGGATATGGACTACGACGTTTACCGTTTCATTCGCAACAGTGTGAAAGAGTTGCTTGCAAACGGCATCAGGCACGGCGGAGCAACTGCGTTTTATATTGAATTAAAGCAAGTGGAAAACGGTATAAGATTATATGTTTCCGATAACGGAAAAGGCGTTGACGGACAGTTGACCGAAGGTTACGGGCTTAAAGGAATGCGTGAAAAGTGTTGTGCGTTCGGCGGGGAATGTGTTTTTTCAAGCGAGAAAGATGAAGGGTTCGAAACGGATATAACCATACCTTTTAAGACGAAAAATCAAGGAGAAGAAGAATGATAAAAGTACTTTTGGTTGACGATCAGCAAATATTGGCGGAAGGTATAAAATCCGTTTTGCAAACATGTAAAGATATAGAAGTTACGGGTATCGCATTGGACGGAGCGCAGGCGGTGGAATTTTGCCGTGAAAAAAATCCAGACGTAGTTTTAATGGATATACGTATGCCGAACATGAACGGAGTTGTCGCAACCAAACGAATAAAGGAAACTTCGCCCGATACAAAAATAATAATTTTAACCACGTTTGACGACAGCGATTATATATTAAGCGCAATAAACAACGGGGCAAGCGGATATCTTTTAAAGGATATAGGATCGGGCGCGCTTATCGACGCCGTTAAAAACGCTTATGCCGGAGATACTATATTGCCCGCTAAAATAGCCAAAAAAATAACCGACGCGGCGGTTATGGTTACTTCCGATAAAGAATATAAACTTAAAAAGCTTTATAACCTTTCCGACCGTGAAGCCGAAATAGCCTTGATGCTGTACGACGGTTTTACCAACAGGCAGATAGCTTCAGCCTTGAAACTTTCCGACGGTACTGCAAGGAATTATATAAGCGCGATATATATGAAGCTCGGTGCCGAATCAAGAGCCGATGCTATGGAAAAAATCAAAGGTATGAACTGATTTAAAATTAAACCGCGCCCGTCTTTTTTAAGACGGGCGCGGTTGATTATATATTTATAAATCGAACGCGATTGCGGTAATATCGTCGTTTAATCCGTTACAGAATTTTCTGAGGTTGTTTTCCAGATTTTTTATAAAATCGTCTGCGGTGCGGGAATAGGAAAGAGTTTTAATAGCTCCGTCCGCGCCGAACATTTCTCCTCGTTCGTTTTTACATTCCGTTACTCCGTCGGTCAACAGTACTAAGATATCGCCCTTTTTATAGGGTATTGTATCGTCGAAATACGAAGGATTGTCAAACCACGTCGATACAGGGGGAGAGTTGAGCATTATTCGCGTTATGCCGGAACCCGTTTTTAAAAGTATAGGCACGTTATGCCCTGCCATCGAGTAAATTATATGGTCGCGTTCGATTCTAACGGCGGCAACCGTAACATAATTGCGTTCGTCTAAATTGAGTTCGCGGAATTTAGCGCTTAAATTGCTTATAGCGCGCGATGGCGTGGCGGCTTTTTTATCGTAGGCCGCTTTAACGAACGCCGAAAGCATTCCTGCGGATATGCCTTTTCCGGAAACGTCGGCTATAACTCCGCAAGCGGCGTCCCCGCAAGTGTATACGTCCGGCAAATCCCCGCCTATGTCGCGACACGGAATATACATATAGGAATACTTTTTGCCTCCCGCCCATTTTCCCGCGGGTAAAAGTCTTTGCTGTATATTTTTTGCCGATTGCAGTTCTCGCGCTATTTCAAGCTCGAAGGCGTCGTTTACCGCGCCCATATAAAGTCCTCCGCCGAGCGGAGTTACCGTAAGGGAATAGGAAACTTCTCTTTCGCTTTCGCCGTTTAAAACTTTTTGAAAAACTCTGCGCGAAATTTCTTTTTGGGAAAGAAACGAATCTTCAAACGCCCCGGCAAGCGCGCAGCCGCGGCAACATACGTCTTCTCCGCAAGTTTTTACGTTCCCCGAGCAAGCGGTTACGGCGCCTATTTTTCCGCGCGGCGCGCCGCCCGGAAACAGCGTTTTGAAAGCGCGGTTCGCAAATACGGTTTTTAAATTATTATCCGCCACAAAAACGGCGGTTTTAACGTTATCCAAAACGCGTCTTAAATATTTTTCCGTCATAAATTATAAATTAAAGGAAGGCAAATAGAATTTAAGTTTACCGTGTATCAGTTCTGCTTCTATCGGTACGTTTTCATACAGTTCGCCTTCGGCTTGTATGGTGAATTTTTCGTCTTTATGTATAAAGGTTGCCGCTTTGGTTCTTATTGCTTTCGCTTCCTTTATTTCGTTTACTTTTCCGCGCATAAGTTTAATAAACGCGCCAATCATTTTCGGCTTTGAAATGTAGTCTATAAGAAACATATCCATAAGTCCGTCGTCAATTTTTGCTTCGGGAAACAGCCTTATGCCGCCGCCGAACTGTATGCCGTTGCCCAGCGCGGCTATAAGTCCGAAGTGCGTTTCTTCTTTTCCGTCGTACCGTACTGTAAAATTGCAGCTTTTGAATTTTATAAGGCTGACTATAAGCGACCTTAAATATTTCGAACGCCCTTTTCCATTCCCCGCATAGGTGCGTTTTAAAACGTCTACGTCTATACCGGTGCCTACGGCGTTGATAGAACGCAATCCCGAAGAAAGCTGAATATAATCTATCGTAGAGGGTGAGTTGAAACTTATTATGCCTGCGGCTTTTTCCACGTCCGTAGGAATACCCGCGGCGCGTGCGAAATCGTTGCCGGTTCCGATGGGAATAAGCCCTAAAGAAAATCTTTCAAAATTTTTGATTCCGTTTATAATATCGTGCAGAGTTCCGTCGCCGCCCATCGCTATTATCGTATGTTCGCCTTCCATATCGGTTATTTCCTCGGTTATTTTTTTGGAATCTCCATTTTTTGATGTGTAAATTATTTCGTATTTTATTCCCGCCGAGTTAAAAACTCTTTGCACGGTTTGAAGTTTTTTTCCGTTTTTGCCTTTCAGATGCGTTTTGTTGACTAAAATATAATGCATTAAGGCAAACCTCTCATTTGTTTGATATTTTAATTATATAACATTAAGCGGCGAATTGCAAATAAATTGAAAACATGATATAATCGATTTCGAAATGAAAGAGTTGATTTCTTTACAACTTAAAAATTTGGCGAAAAAATGCCCGTATTCTCTGTACATTGTGGGAGGAAGAGTTCGCGATTATATCGCGGGCTTGAAATGCGCAAAGCCTGATACCGATATATGCGCGCCCGCTCCGGCGGAAGATTTTGCCGAACGCGCGAAAGCTTCCGGATTTATAGTAGAGTCGGTGTACAAGAATACGGGTACGGTTAAACTTTCTTTGAACGGAGATGATTTCGAATTTGCTTCGTTCCGTTCCGACGTATACGTGCGCGGGGTGCACACGCCTGTAAATACATTTTTTACCGACGATATCTTGCTTGACGCCCGCCGCCGCGATTTTAAGTGCAACGCGGTATATTACGATATTGCCGCGGACAAATACGTTGACCCTTTGGGCGGCATAAAGGATATAGAGCGTAAATTAGTTTCTACCGTTGCGCCTGCGGAAAAAGTGTTCGGGGAGGACGGCTTGCGGCTAATGCGTCTTGCCAGAATAGCTTCTCAAACAGGGTTTAATCCTACTGCGGATTGTATTAACGGCGCGAAAATGAACGCGCGGCTTATCCTTGATGTTTCCGTTGAAAGAATATATGCGGAACTCAACTCGATTTTGCATGCAGATGAAAGATACGGCGTGTTAAACGCGCAATATGCAGGGGTTAAACTGTTAAAAGAGTCCGGCGTGTTGCAATACGTTTTGCCTGAACTTACCGAAGGTTGCGGAATGTCTCAACGTTCGGATATTCATAAATACGACGTTGAAGAGCATTCTTTGAGAACGGTTATGTACGCGGATAAAACCATTCGACTCGCCGCGCTTCTGCACGATATAGGTAAGCCGTACTGTATGAAAAACTTCGGTAATTTTTATAATCACGATGCCGAAGGCGCGCGCATTGCGCAATCGGTTTGCTCGCGGCTGAAAGTTCCCAAAAAACTTGCCGCCGAAACCGTAAGGCTTATTAAACTTCATATGTACGATTTGCGCGGCGACGCGCGCGAAAATAAAATCCGTAAACTGATTGCGGCTAATTACGATATTTTCGATAAACTTCTTTTGTTGAAGCAGGCTGATTACAGCGCGTGCAAAGACGACGTTTCGTGTGCGCCGTCGGTGGTAAAATTTGCCTCTGTATTCGAAAAGATGCGTAAAGAGGGAGTTCCTTTAACCCTTAAAGAACTTGCCGTAAACGGTAGGGATTTGCTAAACGCGGGGTTTTTGCCCGAAAAAGTGGGGAAAACGTTGGAAAAACTTCTTTCGGATTGCGTAACGGGACAAGTGCAAAACGAAAAACTTAAACTTTGCGAACGCGCTTGTAAACTGTATAAAAGTTAGCTTCAATCGTTGCTATTTGATAAAGCTTATTGTATAATGTTGTTGTACCGTAAACGGTGAAACGGAGAATTAAAATGAGTAATTATACCCGCAGAAAGGGCTTTTCCTTTCTTTCCTTTTTCCTCGGCATAATATTCGGAATCATTTTGCTTGTCGGCGCTATAGGCGGCGCGGTTGCGTGCGTTTTGTTGCTTGACGCTGATTCTGTTATCGGATTTTTCGGATTTGATAATTCCAAGGACGAAGATGGTAAAAATAAATATGTAAATACCGACATTGAAAACGGCGGCGTAAGCAATATGTGGGAGTTGGTATCCAACATTATTACGCTTGCCGGAGATTTCGATAACAGAACTATAGGCGATTTTGAAAATCTTGTTCCCATAACGGGAAGCCTTGTGGATACCTTGCATGAAACTCTTTCGGAATTCATAGAACTCGACAAAGAGGAAATTAAAGCAGTAAAATTTTCCGGATTCGGCGATTACGTGCAGGACGTAGTCCTCGATCTGGAACCCGCCGCGCTTATGGAAAAGTTCGGAATGAACGTGAGCGATAACGCGTTGTTTTCCGCCATATTGTGCGGGGCGGAAGCCGATTATGTGGAAGTTGAAGGGGTAAAATATCCCGTTCGCGTTCAAAACGACGGAGTTGAAGGTTCTGAGGATAAATATTTTTACAAGGGCGCTGACGAAGCGTTTTATTCCGTAACGGAAACGGACGGCGCGTTTGTTTCAAGCGGGGAAGTATTTGCCGAATACGACGCGGAAAAAGCCAAACTTACGGGTAATTATTATTATGCGAACGGCGACGTCAACGGAGAAAAAATTACGGAAATTCCCGTGACTTTGCGTACGTTTTCGGACGGCGGCGACGCATTGGAACCTCTCAATAAAATTAAAGTCGTGGACTTTGTGGACGGCGCTGACGACACCGTTACCAAAGTTTTGGGCGATATAACGGTAGGTCAGTTGATTTCAGGCGAAGCCGATTTCAAGGGAATGATAGACGGACTTGCGCTAGTTGATTTTATGGACGTTTCTCCCGATAGTGCGATTATGTCTTACCTCGGTTACGGTATAATAGATTTGAAAAAAGACGGAGAAAGCAATACATATACGGGCGTTTACAAGCGTTTGGCTACTTCTGAAGAACCCGCTGCGGAAATCGGTTGCACGGTGGAGGCGGAGGGGAATAAAATTACGCGCGCATATTATTACGGCGAATCGGGCGAAGAAGTGGAAATAAACGGCACGACTATTTCGGAAGTTTCCAAGCGTATAGACGGTGTTACGGGAGATATCAAAATCGGTCAGCTTATGACCATAGACGAGAGCAACAAATTTTTGAACGCGGTTAAAAATTCTACGGTTAACAGTCTTTCGGGCGATATTTCCAAACTTACGATAAACGAGCTTTATGCGGACGAAATATACGAAAACGCCGTTATGACGGAAATTTCTCAAGCGGATTTCAACGCGGCGTACGTTTATTACAAATTGTCCGATAACGGCGGTTACGAGCTTTACGGAGAAACGGGAAAAGTTTCGGCGTGGGAAGAGGACTTGTTCACTTACGGAGAAGCCAAACCGCTTTGGCGGCTTATGCTGTATACCTATACGAAAGACGGTGAAACGGTGGACGACAGTACCGCTACGGAATCCACCTACACGGTTAACAATATAACGCAAATGATAAGCAATGTTACGACCAATATCGATAACGCGACTTTGGACGAACTTTGCGAAGCCAAAATATTGAGTTTGACTTCGGCGCAGTTGAATAAAACTATAGGCGGAAAAAGAATAGGGTTGATGAAGCTTTCAACCATTCTTTCAACGCTGATAAATAATATGCCTAATTCTTAAACGGATAGATATAAATTAAGTTGACAATTTTAAAAAATTAATGTAATATCTTAAAGTACGAAGTTTTACAGTGCAAAACCTTGCATGCCGCGAGTGGCATGCCGATTAAGTCCGGGAGGTGAAATTATGAAAACTTACGAGTTTCTTTACGTTTTGGAGTCCTCTTTAACCGACGAGGTTAAGGAAGGTTTTCAGAAAAAGTTCGAGGACGTTGTTACGTCCAAGGGCGGAAACGTTGTTTCGGTTGATAAATGGGGCGTTAAAAAGCTTGCTTATCCCATTAACTACAAAACCGACGGCGAATACGTTTTGTTTACTTTCGAAGCAGACGGAACGGTTGTAAAAGAGCTTGACAGAATAACAGGTCTTTCGACCGAAGTTCTGAGAAGAATGATTACGGTAAAAGCATAACACAGGAAGATTATATGAATAAGGTATTTTTAATCGGGAATTTAACTCGTGACCCGGAATTGACGGAAACGGGCGCAGGTATAAAAATCTGCCGTTTTTCCATTGCGGTTAACCGCAATTATTCCGGTTCGGACGGAGAAAGAAAGACTGATTTCTTCAACTGCGTAGCTTGGCGCGGTCTCGGCGAAAACGTGGCGCGCTTTGCAAAAAAAGGCAATAAGGTAGCCGTAAGCGGTTCCGTTGAGTTGAGAAATTATGAAGATTCGCAGGGCGTGAAAAGAACGTCGGTTGATATCGTAGCGCAGGACGTGGAGTTTTTGACGCCTAAGGGCGGCAGCGGCGACGACGGATTCGATTCCGTTCCCGCGGCAAGAACAAGCGGAAGCGCAAGACCTTCTTTGCAGCCTTTCGACGACGACAGCGATATTCCCTTTTAACAGTTTTTAGGAGATTTAAATTATGGAAGAAAATAAAACCGCAGCAACGGCGCCCGTTAAGAAGTCGTATAAAAGAATTCCCCGCAAAAAAGTTTGCGTTTTCTGCCAGGAAAAAGTAGAGCTTATCGACTACAAGGACGTAAGCCGTCTTAAAAAGTTTGTGACCGAAAGCGGCAAGATGCTGCCTCGCAGAATGAGCGGAACTTGCGCAAAGCACCAAAGAGAGCTTTCCAAGGCTATCAAACGTGCAAGGGTTGCCGCGCTCCTTCCTTTCAAGGGAGATTAATCAGTAATAAAAAAGGTTGCTTTTTTGCAACCTTTTTTTATTTATTAAAAACTATTGTCCGTTTAATACCGCTTTCCGAAAACGGACGTGCCGAGCCTTACCATATTGCTTCCGGCTTGTATACATATTTTCCAATCGCCGCTCATACCCATTGAAAGGTGTTCGAAATTTCCGTCCTCCGCACGCAGTTTGTCGTACAACGTGCGCATTTTTTTTGCGAGGGTTAGAAGCAGTTCTTCATTGTCGGAATCGGGCAGCATAGCCATTAGCCCCTTTATTTTAAGCGCGGGGAGGGTTTTTATACGTCTGTAAGCGGATTCGGTCTCTTCGTATGCAAAGCCGCTTTTCGTTTGCTCGTCGCCAATATTTACCTGGATTAGTGCGCCGGAAACAACGCCGGCAGCCGCGCTGCGTTTTGAAAGTTCTTCCGCAAGCGAAAATCTATCCAAAGAATGGTATAAATCTACTTTACCTAAAAGATATTTTATTTTGTTTGTCTGTAAGTGCCCGATAAAGTGCCGTTTCGGGTTTCCGTGAATGTCGGCATATTTATCTCTGAATTCTTGTACGTGATTGTCGCCGATATCGGTTATACCAGCGCATATAGCTTTGTTAATGTTATCGGTCGTTTGTAATTTTACGGCCGCCACAACGGTTATTTTCTCTCCGTACGGATTGACAGAAGGGATTTTTTCAAGAAGATTTTTTACGTTGGATTCCACTTTTTCCATAATTATTTTTTAAATACCGCTCCTTGCGACGCCGAAGAAACCAATTTGCGGTATCTTGAAAGATAACCTTCGGCCTTCTTTAAAACGGGCTTAAATTCGGCATATCTGCGCGTCAATTCTTCTTCAGAAACGCGCAAATTAATTTTACAGGCGGGGATATCTATATCTATTATGTCTCCGTCGCGCACAAGCGCGATTGTTCCGCCGACAGCCGCTTCGGGACAAACGTGACCGATAGCCGCTCCGCGCGTTGCTCCTGAAAACCTTCCGTCGGTTATAAGCGCAACTTCGGAACCCAAACCGGCGCCGATTATTGCCGAAGTGGGCGTAAGCATTTCCCGCATGCCGGGACCGCCTACGGGGCCTTCGTATCTTATAACTACCACGTCGCCTTTAACTATTTTTCCGCTTGATATGGCGCGCATTGCGGCTTCTTCGCCGTCAAAGCATTTTGCCGGACCGGAATGTGTTAACATTTCCGGCGCGACCGCAGATTTCTTTACGATGCATCCTTCTTTGGCGAGATTACCTTTCAAAACCGCAAGTCCGCCCTGAGCAGAATAGGGGGAGGAAACGGGTCGTATAACGCTTTCGTCGCAGTTAACAGCGTCTTTAATAACCTCTTTCAGCGGTAAACCGCTAACGGTAAGAACGTCGCTGTTTATCAGTTTGGCGTCGTATAATTCTTTCATGACCGCGGAAATTCCGCCGGCTTCGTTTAATTCCTCAATGTATTTTTCTCCGGCGGGAGCAAGGCGGCACAAATTGGGGGTTTTTTCCGAAATATCATTCATTATATCGATATTAACGCTTGTTATTTCGGCTTCGTTTGCAATGGCCAACAGGTGTAATACGCTGTTTGTGGAAGCTCCGATTGCCATATCCACAGTTTCGGCGTTTTTAAACGCTTCCGCGGTGAGTATGTCGCGGGGACGAATATTTTTATTGAGTAAATTCATAACGGCGGCGCCGCTTTTTTTGGCAAGAGCAATCCTTGCGGAATATACGGCGGGTATGGTTCCGTTTCCGGGAAGAGCCATGCCTAGCGCTTCGCAAAGGCAGTT
>CATKAP010000272.1 GCA_949746255.1 uncultured bacterium | reverse complement strand
TATTTTAATAAAAAATTTCCCCGAAAATTATTAAGCTCCGTAAATTTTGCGGTATTCTTTCATACTATCCAAATACTCGGCGCAATCTATAACGCCGTCCTCTATCGCCTTTATAATGTCGGACATTGTAACAATAGAATAAACTTTTACGCCGAATTCTTTATAAACTTCCTGCACAGCGGAAAGATTGCTTTCAAGACCGCGTTCCATTCTATCCACCGATATTACCATGCCGGTAATTTCCACGTCTGCCGCAGCTTTAAGTTTAGGCAATATTTCACGCAAAGCTTTTCCGGAAGTCATAACGTCCTCTATTATGACAACTTTTTCTCCGTCCTCCAATTGCTTGCCTACGAAAAGCCCTCCTTCGCCGTGATCCTTAACTTCCTTTCTGTCGAAACAGTAATCTACGTTTTTTCCGAATTCTTTAAAAAGCCCCACCGCAGTAGTTACGGCAAGCGGAATACCTTTGTATGCGGGACCGACGAGCGTTTCAGCTTCTATTCCGTTATCTTCGATACAACGCGCATAATATTCTCCGAGCTTGGCAAGCTGAGCGCCCGATTTGTAATTTCCCGTATTAATGAAATAAGGCGCTTTTCTGCCGCTTTTCAACGTAAATTCGCCGAATCTGAGCACGCCGTTTTCCACCATAAATTTAATAAACTGTTCCTTATAAGTCATAATTTTACTCCTCAAAATTATCGGTTGCCCCCTATATATACCGCATGTAACGCTAATTAAGCTTAACAGTATCCACAATTTCGTTTATGTCTTTTATTCCGTGTCCGTCAAGCCAATTATTCATTTCTTCAATAATACGCGGCATCGCGTTTACGTCCGCAAAATTCGCCGTTCCAACCTGAACCGCGCCGGCGCCGCACATCATAAACTCGATCGCATCCTCTCCCGTCATAATGCCGCCCATACCTATAACGGGAATATTTACGGCGTGCGCCGCCTCATAAACCATTCTTACTGCGATAGGTTTTATTCCAGCGCCTGAAACTCCGCCCGTATTGTTGGCAATCAGAGGTTTGCGGCGTTCTATATCCACCACCATACCCGTAAATGTGTTTACCAACGAAATACAGTCCGCTCCGCCGCTTTGCGCCGCCTGGGCGTTTAAAACTATACTCTCCACGTTTGGTGAAAGTTTAACCATTAAAGGCGTGCTTTTAAGAGAATCTTTCGCAACGGAAGTAACGGCTTTTATGCTTTCCGGTTTAATTCCGAACGCCATGCCGCCGGCTTTTACGTTTGGACAGGATATATTAAGTTCGACAAAATCAACCAAACCGTCAAGTTTGGCGCAAATTTTGCCGTAATCCTCCAAAGTGTTTCCGGCAACGTTCGCTATAACAGTCACGCCTTTATCCTTAAGAAATTTCAAATCGTTTGAAATGAAATGTTCGACACCGGGATTTTGTAAACCGACCGCGTTCAATATAACTCCGTATCCTTCCGCTATTCGAGGAACGGGATTACCGAGGCGGGGAAGTAAAGTCATTCCTTTCGTACTGATTCCGCCTATCGCCGAAATATCGTATACTTCGTTAAACTCTCTGCCGAAACCGAAAGTTCCGCTTGCGGCTATTACGGGATTTTTTAACTCAACCCCGCATATTTTAACTTTCAAATCAGCCATTATTTATTCTTCCGTTTTTACTTCCGTTTCGCCGAGCTCTTCTTTTACCTCTTCGGAAGACTGCTCAACCTTTGGTTTGCTTTCTTCCTCCGCCTTTTTCGCTATTTCGGCTTTCATAGCGTATTCCATTTTCAAACTGTACAATCTTGCGGGAACACCTTTCGCATTGTCAATAAATTTAAACTTATACTGCGTACCGTTGATAACCACGGTAAGTTTTCCGAAATTGAACAAAGCTCCGTCAAGTCCGTGTTCGTTTGTTTGCCAGCTTTCCACTTCCGTAGGCGCGCAAATCACTTTATTCATAAAATTTAATTTACCGTCTTTAAAAGAAATCGCAACCTGCGGCATTTTTATGAAATACACAAGCCAACAAATATTTGCAATTAACAAAATCAAACCGAGAGCAAAAAAAATCCAACCTATCGCTGCGGCTTCGGCAACTTCTTTCCCGGCAACCACAGCGCAAACCGCGCCGAACGCAACCAGAAATAAACTCATAAATATACATACTATGTACGTTCCTATGTACAGACCGCGTTTTGTTCTTGCAATAATTTCTTCCATAATTTCACCTCATAAATTTATATTTTTTATATTGAAAACGGGACCGTCTTTGCAGACTCTCGCGTTATCGCCGTCGGATTTTTTACAGGTACAGACAAGGCATGCGCCTATTCCGCACCCCATTCGCTCTTCCAATGAAACATAACAGGGAGTGTTAAAGTTTCTTTTTTCAAGTTCTTCTTTCAAAACTTTTAGCATTACCGGAGGTCCGCAGGCAATTATAACGTCCGCTTCCGGTCTGTTTTTATCGGAAAAATATGCGGAAACCGCGTTTCCTTTATCGCCGTAACTTCCGTCGTCGGTAGTTACCGTCAATAATTTACTCTTTTCAAATTCTTCCAATAAACATACCGCAGCTTTGTTCCGGAATCCGATATAAGAATAAAAATTTTTGTCTTTATAGGCGCGAATAGCAGCAATAAGAGGAAATATTCCCACGCCGCCGCCGATTACCGCTATATTATTAAATTCGTTTAAATCAAAACCGTTGCCCAAAGGAAGCAAAACTTTGAGTTTATCGCCGGCTTTCGCTTCGGTAAGTTTTTTCGTTCCCTTTCCCTTTACTTGATAACACAAAGTCAAATCGTTTCCGTCGATTTTACAAATGCCGAGGGGACGGCGCAAAAGCATAGCGCCCTCTCCCACCGAAAGATTTACAAACTGTCCGCCGCTGATATTTTTCAACGGTCCGGTAAGCGTCAGCGTAATTGCGTAAATATTTTCGGCTATAGATACGTTACTTTTAACGGTCGCAAGCAAATCTTTCATACTCAACCCATTTTGCCTATCGCTTTTACCAAATCTTTTTGCATATCGATACAAGCCGCGCGCGCCGCGTCCGCGAAATTCATTCCCTTATACGCCGCGTTTTTATATGCGCAAATAAGACCGCGAGAAGAGTTGACGATTCCGCCCAAACCTCGTTTATCGAAACAAACTTTAAGCATTTCGGCGCTTCCGCCCTGCGCTCCGTAACCCGGAATTAAAAAGAACACGTGCGGAAGCCGTTTGCGTAAACGCTCAGCCTCCTCCGCGTGGGTTGCGCCCACAACCGCGCCCACTTCGGAATAACCGTATTCGCCTATGGCGTCTTTGCCCCACTCGGCAACAAGATCACCCATTTGTTCGTATATGAATTTACCGTTTTCAAGTTTGAGATTCTGAAATTCTCCGCTCGAAGGATTGGAAGTTTTTACTAGCGCAAACACCGCTTTGTCATGCGCTTTTATATCCTCGACAAACGGCTTAATCCCGTCGGAACCGAGGTATCCGTTTATCGTAAGCATATCCGCGGGAAACGCCGTAAATTCGTTGCCGTTAACCGCGGTTACGCCCAAATAAGCTTTGGAATAACAATTTGCCGTAGACCCAATGTCGTTGCGTTTGCAATCGGCTATAACAAACAGACCTTTTTCACGGGCGTATTTCAAAGTTTCCTCAAAAGCCGCAATACCGGCCGTTCCGTACATCTCGTAATAGGCTACCTGAACTTTAACGGCGGGAACGATATCGCAAACTTTATCTATAATCGCTTTATTGAATTTTAATATTTGTTCCGCCGCTGTTTCGGGAGTTTCCGCACCCGAACGCATATCTTCGGGAAGATAATTAAAATCGGTATCCAAACCTATACACGTGGGATTTTGCAATTCTATGATTTTCTTTATAAGTTTATCAAACATATTTATACTCCGTATTTCAATTTACCGTCAACTATGGTGTACACGGTCTTTCCGTATACTTCGAAACCGTTAAACGGCGTATTTTTACCCTTTGAGAGGAATTTATTTGAGTCGATAACAAATTTTTCGCTAAGGTCGAACACCGAAATATCTGCAGGCGCACCCTCTTTGAGTTCTCCGCCTTCAAGCCCGAGAATACGGGCGGGCGCGGCGCACATTCTTTCCGCTAACCGGCTAAGCGTTAAAATTCCCGTTCTAACCAAATAAGTATAGCTTAGCGCAAAACTCGTTTCTATGCCGCTTATGCCGAAGGCGGCGGAATTATATTCAACCTGCTTGTCCTTCAAAGAATGGGGCGCATGGTCGGTAACTATACAGTCGAGCGTTCCGTCTTTTAAAGCTTGTGCTACGGCTTTTCTGTCGATTTCCTCTCTTACGGGAGGATTTACCTTAGTGTTTGTATCGTAAGTCGTAATAATATCGTCTGTAAGTATAAAGTAATGCGGACAGGTTTCCGCGGTAACCTTAACGCCGCGCGCCTTTGCAGAACGGATTATTTTTATCCCGCTGTACGTGGACACATGGCAAATATGAACGGGAACGTTCAAACTTTCTGAAAGAGCTATATCCCTGGCTATCATTATATCTTCAGCGGCGCGAAGGCTGCCTTTCAAGCCCGTTAAAGTGGAATTATAGCCTTCGTTTACAACTCCTCCGTCAACAAGATTTTTATCTTCGCAGTGGCATAAACATTTCAGTCCGAAATCGTTCGCATACTCCATTGCAAGACGCATAATCTGAGAATTCATTACGGATTTTCCGTCGTCGCTGAGCGCTACCGCGCCGGCGCTTTTCATTTTGCCTATATCGGAAAGACTTTCGCCGTTTTCCCCTTTGGTTATCGCGCCTATCGGCAATACTTTACATAAGTTTACTTCTTCCGCGCGGCGTTTGACGTAAGAAACCACAACGGCGTTATCACACACGGGATCTGTGTTCGGCATGCAGCAAAGCCGCGTAACACCGCCCGCTACGGCGGCGCGGCAACCGCTTTCGATATCCTCTTTTCCTTCATATCCGGGTTCGCGCAAATGCACGTGCATATCCGTTATACCGGGAAAGACGTGCATGCCGTTTAAATCCAACGTTTTACAATTTTCTTCTATGGATTCGGCAATTTTTGTTATTATGCCGTTTTCTATAAGCAAATCGGCCTTCTTTACGCAGTCTTTCAAGACCAAGTTTCCGTTTTTCAAAAGCAGCTTCATGCGTTTGCCTCCCTGTATTCAGAAAGTAATTTCAAAACGGACATTCTCACGCAAAGTCCGCCCGTAACCTGTTCCAAAATTTTACTTTTTTCTCCGTCTATTACCTGCGGAGTAAGCTCAACGCCTCTGTTCACGGGGCCCGGGTGAAGCACTACGGCTCCTTTTTTCGCATACTTTAACAGAGCGTCGTTAACGCCGTAAAATTTGGCGTACTCAGAGAGCGAAGGAAAAAGCCCGCCGTGCTGACGCTCGAGCTGTATTCTAAGCCCCATAACGGCGTCCGCACCGTCTATAGCTTCTTCTCTGCTTTTTGCGATATGCGCGCCGAGTTTTTCTATTTCTTTGGGAATCATTGTGGAAGGTGCGTACATGTAAACTTCCGCGCCGAGCTTTTTTAGTCCGAAGAGATTGCTCATTGCCACTCTGCTGTGTTTTAAATCGCCTAAAATAGCGATTTTTAACCCGGAAATTTTACCGTAAACCTTACGAATAGTGTACATATCGAGAAGCGCTTGAGTAGGATGCTCGTGCATTCCGTCTCCGCCGTTTATTACGCTTGCGTTTACGTTTTCCGCAAGCAACTTCGGCGCGCCCGCCATAGGATGACGTATCACTATAAAATCGATTTTCATAGCGTCGAGCGTTTTACCCGTATCTATGAGAGTCTCTCCCTTTTGAACCGAGCTTGTGGCGACCGAAATATTGACTTCGCTTGCTCCCAAATATTTCCCGGCAAGCTCGAAAGAAGTTCTCGTACGGGTGCTGTTTTCGTAAAAAAGCGTAACCAAAGCTTTACCTTTCAACGTTTCGCAGCTTTTATAACCCGTGGAAAGAAATTTCTCGGCTTCCGCCGCGCCGTCTAAAATTTCGGTTATCTCTTCCGCAGAACAGTCTTTCAATCCCAATAAATCTTTTCTTTTTAGCATTAATAATTTCCTCTACCGTTATTTTGACAGAAAAAAAGCGGTATAGCGCCGCTTTACGGAATATCCGAAACGGCGCTTACCGCTTAAATTACGTTAAAAACCTTAAAATTTTCATGTTATAAATTATATCACATTTATAATTTAATGTAAAGCGAAAGGCGGATACTTTTCCGCCTTTTTTCACAAAACGGGTTGCAAACAAAAACCTACCTTATCGCAAGAAGTTAAAATATACTCTATCCCGTTTTTTACCGTTCGGTACGGAAAATACGTTTCTCCGTGTATATGTCCGAAAATTACCTTTTCAACTCCGTGTTCCTCGAAAAGTTTTGTAAACTCCGTGTCGGGCGACTTTTGCGAAAAAGGAGGGTAATGCACCATTACCAACAATCTGTCTCCGTCCTCCCTTACTTTTTCCACCTGAGAAAAACAAAGTTTAAGCCTCTCGGCTTCTCTCTTGTAAAGGCGCAAATCATCGTCAGTGTAATCCGCGCTCCCGGGGCATGTCCACCCGCGCGAACCGCAAATAATAATATTTCCGAATTTGACGCAGTCGTTCTGTAAAAAGTAAAAAGTTCCGTCTGGCGCATTACGGCGAAGTTTTGTAATACCGTTCCACCAAAAATCATGATTTCCGCGAATAAATATTTTATTGCCTTTTAAATCCTGCAACGAGCGCAAATCAAAAAGTCCTTCTTCGAGAACGGCGCCCCAGCTCGTATCTCCGCAAATAAGTACCAAATCATCTTCGGCAACCTTAGATCGCCAATCGTTTTTTATTTTTTCCAAATGCCCTTCCCAACCCGAACCGAAAACGTCCATAGGTTTATCAGACAATCCCGAAAGATGCAAATCGCTTATCGAAAATATTTTCATACATTTATTTTAACACTTTTTCTTAATTTTTCAAAATGTTTTTAAATGAAATTTTTTAACAAAACTATATATTATGCGTGACATAGTACGCTCTTCAAACGCATAAAAATTAAAACAGACGACAGAACTCGCGTTCTGTCGCCTAAAATTTCTGTTAAAATTACTGTTTTGAACAAGTCCGACCCTGAGGGTAAAGCGGCAGTTCGAAGAACCCTGCGCATACCTCCTGCGAATAAT
>CATKAP010000271.1 GCA_949746255.1 uncultured bacterium | reverse complement strand
TACAAAAGATATAATTAATAAAATGCGCAAATCTCACGAATATGAATTTGTGCCAATCTTACAGTATTCATTAGATAAAAAACTAATTGCACGATTTAATTCCTTAAGCGAAGCAAGCCGTTCAGTTAAGGGTACCCCTTCTGGAATAAGAAATTGCGCAAATAAATTTTCATTAAATGTAGGTAAATGTAAGACTTACAAAGGATATATTTGGATATATGAATATGAATCAGAAAGATTTGAACATATTGATATTGAAGAATATTTAACTCCAGAAACAAGTTTTCCTATTAATAAGTATGAATATCCAAGTGGGAAATTTGTGTGTACATATAAAACAATACTAGAAGCAGCAACTAATAACAAAATATCTATTGATGTGATAAGTATGTGTGTCAGAGAAGTTCAAAAACAAAGTAATGGTTTTACATATCGTAACGCAAACAACTTTACACAAGATACATTATGTATAAAACCAAAAGTACATAAAAAGAAAAGGCCTGTTATTGCATTTAATAAATCTGATAATACATTTGTTATGTATTTATATAATATGGAACAATTAAAAAAATTAGGTTTAGATAATGGTCATATTTGTGAGTGCTGTAAAGGAAAACGAAAATCTTATAAAGGATACATATGGAAATATGCCGATGAACAATTTGCACAATACTTCAGTGAAGACGGAATTAAAGAGGTTAAAACGAAATCTCTATCTGAAATCTAATCAGATGAACCTCTAATTTCATCTGTCCCATATGATCTCAAACAACGCAATTTTTTATACATACTGTAACTTCGGAGAGTTTTCTACACTCTCCTTTTCTCTATGGATGGAAGGTAACTATCGGATCTGTTACAACGGTCTGTAAAACCGTTCCCACGTGGTAAAGAGTGTTGGTTCGACTCCAACTCCATCCATTATTATAAATTCGATTATTCCAAAAGAAAGTAGGTGAATACATGACAAAAGACTTAGATATTATAGATCGGCAGTTAGAACTAGGTGATGTGAAAGTTATAAGTAGAGATGGTGGTCGTATCGTCAAATTTATTGAACTACTCTTCTCCCCTACTACTAAGGCACAGTTCGCACCATCAAATAATAATACATCAATAAGATTGAGCGTAAAAGATGTAGATCTTACACTACCACAGTTAGAATGTGATATGAGTAAGTCAACGCTGAGAGATCTTATTATAGGATTAAAATCTATTTACAATCAAATCGAAGATGAAGATGAAAAGGAAGGAGACTAAAAATGAACTTTTATGAAAAAATTGATATGAACGATAATGTTGTAAAATATACACTTCGAGCGCAATACAATGAGGAATTAACAGATGAAGAAACTCTTGAGATTGAGTCTCTACACGATTATATTCATAAGATTAAGTTTACTGATATTGATTTTGTTTCAAATGTAAATCTTGTATCCGGTGCCCCAGCTGTTACGGAAGATAATATCAGCGAAGGTGTTGTCGAGGTTGACCTGGGGAAAATTGCTCCTAAAGAGTATATTCTGGATGAAAACCTTGAAATCACATTCTCCGTTGATGCAGGACGGGTCCCTGATGCAGAGCTGAACAGCGTTTTGACTACGAAGGCACTTGTAGCTCAGGCAAAGGTAGCAGTATTCCAGTCTAAGATTAAAGAAG
>CATKAP010000270.1 GCA_949746255.1 uncultured bacterium | reverse complement strand
ACTTGTAAATGTTGAAACAACATCTTTAATTACGCAAAACGCTTGTGAAAGCATGGGAATAAGGGTAAAACAAACAAAAGTGCAGAAAATACAAGAACAAACGCCAATACAGGCACCTGCTGCAGAAGAACAAAAGGTGACAAATACAAATATTCAAGATAGAGGAATTGAGCTTATGCCTGTTGCAGAAGAGCCAAAAGAAGCTGCTCCTGCCCCGATTCCTGCCCCTGTAAGACCAAGGGTTGAAAATAAATTTGATGAATTAAAAAATGAAATAAGAAATGAAGCAAAAAGCAAGCCGAATAAAAAGGCTGCACCGGAGCCTGTAAGGGAAATAGCTGAAGAACCTGTGCAGCAGCAGATAATTTCTAAAGAGCCGGAAGAAATTGAAGACGGGCTCAAAAGACAGGTTATCACTGTTTATAAAAAGGCAAGTGATGTTAATCTTCAGGATGAAGAGGACCTTGAAGAGGTTGATTTTTATGCTCCGCCTACTGATGACCCTGTTACAATTGATGACAAACAAACAATTTATGTTAATCAAACCCTTAGAAGTGGTCAAACACTTGAATTTGACGGCAATATAGTAATTATAGGCGATTGCCACCCGGGTTCTGAAATTAAGGCTTCAGGCGATATTACGGTTTGGGGCGTACTTGGTTCAATTGCCCATGCCGGCTCACGCGGAAATAGAAATGCAAAAATCAGAGCATTAAAAATGAACGCAGTTCAGCTAAGGATTGCAAACTGTTATTCAAGACGCCCTGACAGCGGCAATATCCCATATATAGTAAAATCTGCAATATTTACGCCTGAAGAGGCAAGGATTGTAGATGATAACATTGTGTTGTTTAAAATGGCTAACCAATAGGAGTAAATAATATGACAGGTTCCGTTATAGTAATTACATCAGGAAAGGGCGGGGTAGGCAAAACTACAACTTCCGCTAATATAGGCACCGCACTTGCAAAGGGCGGAAATAAAGTAGTATTAATTGATACAGATATCGGTCTTAGAAACTTAGACTTATTGCTT
>CATKAP010000269.1 GCA_949746255.1 uncultured bacterium | reverse complement strand
TAGAATTAACAGACAAACCGGGACAGTTACAGGAAGTTTCAACTATTATCGCTTCTTGCGGCGGAAACGTTACCGCGGTATTGCACGAACGCTCAAACGAAGGATCGGACGTGAACGGTTGTTATTTGCGGATTTCTATAGAAACCAAAAACCACGAACATATAAAAATGATAAAAACAAAATTATGCGAACACGGATTTAAATTAATCTGACGGAGAATTTTATGAAAACAGTAAAAACAAATCTTGCTCCTGCTGCTATAGGACCTTATTCACAGGCAAAAATTTGCGGCGGTTTGATATTTGCTTCGGGGCAAATACCTGTTAATCCCTCCACTTCCGAAATTGAAGGAACCTCAATTGAAGAACAAACGGAAAGAGTATGTAAAAATGTACAGGCTCTTCTTTCCGCCGCGGGCTCTTCTATGGAAAAAGTAATAAAAACTACTTGCTTTCTTGCAAATATGTCCGATTTTTCTGCCTTTAACAATGTTTATGAAAAATATTTTATTTCATGCCCGGCCCGTAGCTGCGTTGCGGTAAAAGATATCCCTAAAGGCGTTCTTGTTGAAATTGAAGTAATTGCCGAGCAGTAAATTGTTGACTTATCATCAAATTTGGTTTATAATTTAAACAATCAATTTATTAGGAGAACTATCTAATTATGAAAACAGCCATCATAACGGACAGTAATAGCGGCATAACGCAAAACGAGGCAAAAGAACTCGGAATTAATGTTGTACCTATGCCCGTTCTCATAAACGGAGAACTTTTTTTTGAAGATTTGACATTAAGCCAGGAACAATTTTATGAAAAATTAAAAGGCGATGCAAACGTTTCCACCTCTCAACCCAACCCTGTGGACGTTGGCGAAATTTGGTCGAAAACGCTTAAAAATTATGATGAAATTGTTTATATACCGATGTCAAGCGGACTTTCTGAAACTTGCCATACACTTTCCCATTACGCGCAGTCGGAAGAACAATTCAAAGGTAAAGTTTATGTAGTGGATAATCAGAGAATTTCCATTACGCAACGCAGAAGCGTATTGGACGCAATTGAACTCGCAAAAGAGGGGAAATCTGCAAAAGAGATACATGATTGGCTTATAAAAACAAAATTTCAGTCAAGTATTTATATAATGGTCGACACTTTGAAATATCTTAAAAAAGGCGGACGTTTAACACCTGCAGTCGCCGCCATCGGAACGTTGTTAAAGTTAAAGCCCGTTTTGCAAATTCAAGGTGAAAAACTTGACAGTTTTGCAAAACCGAGAAAACTCACAGACGCAAAAAACATAATGCTAGCCGCAATAAAAAAAGATTTTGAAACAAGATTTGCCGATTTAGTCAAACAAGGTAAAATGACTCTTTCGGTTGCGCACACTCAAAATATTGAAGAGGCTGAAAAATTTAAACAAGAAATTTTAGAAATGTTTCCCGAAGTTGAATTCGAATTTGTTAACCCCCTCTCTTTGAGCGTTTCATGCCATATAGGTCCGGGCGCTCTCGCAGTTGGTTGCGCGGTAAAATACAATTAATACTTTTAAAACCGTCCGACAATTACGGACGGTTTCTTACATTAATTTTTTATATACCCTATTGGATTTAAAAGAGCCGTTATTAATAACTCCGACAACAAAACAGGACATCATCATATAACACCAAATAAGAAAAATAATTAAAGAGGCTATTTTTCCATATAATTTTTCTGGACGTGCAAAATGCATGTATACGCCGAAACCTATGAAAAATATCAGCCACAACGCAGTAGTAAGCAAACTACCAGTCAACACCTCTTCGAATTTTAATTTATACGGACAAGCAAAAAAATTCATAACCACAGCGGCGAAAAAGGCACAACCTGTAATAAAAACGCAAATTATCATATCGGATATATAAAAAGGCATAAAGCTGTCTAAAATTTTACCGCCCATTGCCGAAACCGTGGCAATTATTGCAACAAGTAATATTGTTAAAATAATCAATACAAGCGAAGCAAGCCTTAATTTAATACCTCCTTTTGTCGTTTTACTGTCGTAAATAATTTCCCCGCTTCTTCTTAAATGATAAAAAAAGTTTGTTGAAGAATACAGAGATGTTACAAGAAGTATTATCCCCGCGCCGCTTGCCGCGCTTTCGGCTGAATTTTTAAGGTAGCGTAAAAACGGACTTATACTATCAAATAATTCATATGACAAAAATCTTTCTAAATCTACATTACCAAACACAAGCGTAAGCCACAATAAAAAAGGAGCAATGCTCATTAAAAGAAAATAAACCAAAGTTCCAGCTATCGTAGAAAATCGCTGTGAAGTATAATATTTGAAAGTGTCTATGATTTTTTGCATATTTTTATTTTCAGCAAAATTTTTTTACAATATACCCAAATACAAAATAAGGGTATCCCCCTAAGGAATACCCTGAAAAAATTTAATTAGAAACAGTTATTACAGCGATGACAACAACAATTATTTCTTTCGTGATGACAACATCCGGCCGTGTTTCTGCCGTTACCGCACGAACAACCGTTGGTTTGTGAAGCCTGGCATTCAAACCAATTCGAACGTCCGCAGCAATCAGTATTCAAACCGTACTGTGCGGCGTAGTACTCGTCAAAGCAACCGCAGTTATTGTTGTTTCCGCAATTTCGTGCGCATCCGCAAGTCGACCTTCTGCCGCATGAATTACAGCTGCAAAACATATTCAAAAGACCGCGGCAACAACAGTTATTACAATTATTACACATTAGTTTTTCGTTCCTTTATCGTTAAGTAAGGTCAAAGGTTTTCCCCCTTGCCTTTATAATTTTATTATATGAAAACTCGGAAGCGAATTGTTCGCTTCCGAGTTTTGTTTACTATTAAATTATCGGCAAAAATTAATTAAAATATCTTTTAAGCATACCTGCAAAGCCTGCGCCATGTCTTGCTTCGTCGTGCGTTGTATCGTGTACTAAAAAATTTATAGTATAGTAAAAACTTAATAAAATCAGCATTAAAACAAGGTAAAATCAATAATTTTGCCTTGT
>CATKAP010000268.1 GCA_949746255.1 uncultured bacterium | reverse complement strand
CTTAAAAGCCTATTCCGTCAAAAATACAACTAAATATCACCCAAATGCCCGAGTGGTGGAATAGGCAGACGCAAGGGACTTAA
Organism: uncultured bacterium; assembly: GCA_949746255.1. Taxonomy (GTDB): domain Bacteria; phylum Bacillota; class Clostridia; order Christensenellales; family Borkfalkiaceae; genus Coproplasma. The sequence continues at coordinate 4,465 of CATKAP010000268.1, read as the reverse complement.
AATCCCTCGGTAGAAATACCGTGCCGGTTCAAGTCCGGCCTCGGGCACCACCAAAAACCGCAATATATGGTAGTTTTAAGTATTAGAAGCCACAATATATGCGGTTTTTCTTTTCCCTGCATTTGCTGGACTTGCTCGAAACTTTGCTCGAAGAAAAACCATTTTTAACATAATTTTTGTGAAAATGAGCCTTTCTAACAAAACTAAATTAACACGATTTTTGAGCCAAAAAGCTACCGACTTTTTCGAGTAATATTTCGAGTAAAAAACTCCTTGTTTTACACGAAACATTTGTCCTATTCTTCCATTTATTATAATAATGTTTAGAAAGATAGCCCTTCCAAGTCAAATTGAAAGGGCTTTTTTCTTATTCAAATTCATAGTTAAATAGCGAGATTTCCTCTAATTGCAGTTCTTTGTTGCTCTCAAGATGCGTGTAAACCTTCGTCGTCATAGAGTTGTCGGAGATATGTCCGGACCAAATTGAAGTGATTTCACGCTGTATTTTGCACTCTCTGCAACGGGTAATAAAGGTGTGCCGCAGGTCTTTTGTCGTTCTGTCGGGCAAATAGTTTTTAATGTGCCGTATTAACGCATCTCTTTTAATCGAAGTAATAAGCGGAACGTCAATGTACGGCAAGACTTTGGCAAGCATAGGCGAAACGGGAACGTGCCTGATTTTATCTTTCAAGCCGAAGCGTACCTTTTCAGACGTAAGCGAAACCCAACCGTCTTCAAGTTTAGCTGAAGCCAGCTCGCCTATTCGCATTCCCGTATAAATCAAGAAAACGTAAGCCTGCACATACATATCACGGCTTTCGATAAGCAAATCAACGATATACTTTTCTTCTTCAAGCGTGATGGCTTCGCCGTGGTTTTCGTCGTATTTCGGAACGATAACGTTGGCAAGCGGATTATTGGGAATATCGCCGTTGTTGACTGCGAACTTAAACATATCGCCCAGCATTGTTTTGATTTTCTTTGCTGTACGGAAGTTCTTGTTCAAAATCAGCTCGTTGATTTTAACCTGTACGAGTTTGGTTGTAACGGCTTTTAAAGCAACGCCTTCAAAGCACGTCGTTAATTGACTGTTATAAAGGGAAAGATAGCCTTTGAAAGTGTTTTCCTTAATCGTAGCTTTCTTGACGTCGTTAATCCAAGTGAAGAAATAATCGTTAGTCATAACGGGTGCTGCTTCGATAGCGGGTTCTACGATTACGGTAACGGGCTTCTTCGGCTCTTTCTCTCTATGTAAATCTTCAATGAATTTGAGTTTAGCAAGCTCTAATCTTTTAGAACTGCCGTAATACTTAATGTTGTTAATCTGGCATCTGACTTCGTACACGTTGTCTTTGGTTTTATAGATACGTGCAATGACGGTGCCGTATTTAAACAGTTTCCTGTATTTCTGGGGCATTTTATTAAACTCCTTTGGCGTAAATTTTACCGGCACGCTCTTGGAAGGTTTTTTATCTTCTTTCAAGCTGCCTTCGGGTTGCGGTGCGTCTTTCAACGCTTGAAACGCTATTGCCTCGGATGCGAGTTTAAGTAATGCGGTTGCTTGCTCTGGGTTATCGGTGCTTTTAATAACAGACAAAACACCGGACAATTCCTGTTCGGTCATTTAATTTTACTATTACGTTAAACGAGTTTTAATTGATTGCGTTTAAAGTATAAACTAAAAATCAGCCACATAATAGGACATTTTCATAGCCAAAACCGCTCATTTTTGTACCAATACCGCTCATAAACCCACATTTTCGGGCAATGTTGATAACCACACTTAAGGGGGAACAGACGAGTAAAACATAAAACCGCCACACTCCTTTTGTTTTTGTCAAAAGACAAAACCCAAACAACAGGGGCGATTTTATAGGTGTAAAATTCTTATCGAAATATTGCCTTGTCAAACGAACCAACAAAATTCGAGAATTTTGTGCAGGGCGATTGATAAGGTAAAATTGACTCTGTTAAACTCTCGCTAACCTTCCCGAAAATTGCGTGATACTCTATGCTTAAAATTTAAAAGAAAAATAATCGCAAAAAATTTTTAATATATGACTATATGTGTCAAGTATTAAGTGTTATACTGCTTGCAAAACGATAGACGTAATTTTCTACCGTTCACAAAAAAATCACATAAACATTTTTAAAATGTGGGTTGTTTTCCTTGACTTAATCCGTAGGGAAAACTATAATAATTTATGCAAACAAATGTTTATATTTTGTGTTTATTTTTGGGTAGATTAACACGAAAAGACACGACAGAAAAATGAAAAAACAGCGGATTTATAAGTTAAGATTTAGGTAATAGTTGAGTGGTTTCCCCCGTTTCTACTCATTGTTATTTAATTATGGTGATAAGGAGATGAGTGAAAATGTCGGAAAGTCTTGGAAGCATACAAATGTACTGCCCGAACTGCGGACAGCGGAACTGTGGCTATAAAAATGCCAAAGGGGTTGTACTTATGAGATGCCGGAAATGTAGTTGCTGTCTTTCAAGTAAAAAAATGAAAGAGCAAAAAGTTGTAATAACTGTCAGTCAATAAAATTTTATATCGCATTATGAGCAAGCAACGGTTTCGTAAAACCGAGTAATATCGCCCGTGCCTCTACTCATTTTGTAAGTGTTTGTAAGACGCATTATTAAATGCGTGAAAGCAAGGGAATTAAAGCCTTGACGAACAATGACCTGATTATCTTCGGGTTGCGTTCGTCAAGGCTTTTTTGTTTTAGAAAATAAAAAATATTTAATGCCTGATTTGCAATAAGGGCAAAGGATACATAAACGTTTTCCTATTTTAAGGAAAGCAATGGTGTACCCTTTTTTAGCTCTGCCCTTATTGCGTGGTATAGCTGAAAAGGGTGGGCTCTGCATCTATATCTACTCCTTTGTCCGAATTAGCAAACGGCGAAGGAGTTTTTAAATGCAGGAAAACACGACCTACTATTTGTACGTCAAAGGGCAAAGGGTTGAAGTTAGCGAAGAAATCTATCGTGCTTACGTTCAACCGGAACGGAAACAACGCATGCGTGAGTACAGGGCAAAAGACAGCATTAGCGTAATTTCCATTGAAGGACTTTCGGAAAAGGGTTTTGAGATAGAAGATGAAACGCAGGACGCTCTTACTTCTCTTATTGAAAATGAAGAAGAAAGCGAACTTAAAGCAGTGTTGTTAAAAGCGTTAAGTCAACTTAAAGAGAGAGATAGAAAAATTATGCAGATGGTTTACTTTGAAGGCAAATCGCAAAAAGAAGTAGCCGATATTCTTGGGCTTGATAAGACTTATGTAAGCAGGCGAATAAAGGAAATTCTAAATATTTTAAAAAAATTTTTCTGAAAACCGTCAACTTTTTGATTTTTCTGTACTGAAAGAGGTGTAAGGGTTACGCCTTACGATTGATTGCAAAATGTTTCAAGGAGAAAGTTATGTTAGACGAGCAGGTCAAGAACGAATTGAGAGAAGTTAAGTATTACTTCTCACGCAAGGCAAATATGGATGCGCTCTCTATAAACGCCGGAGATTCTCGGTCAAAGGCGTTGGCAGAAAAGTATGTGAACGCAATAAGGCAAGCACCGGCAAGGCTCTACGATTTATTCGGTTGTCTTTACATTCAGAGTAAAACGCAAGAAGCTGTTGCGGCGGAGTTGTGTTATTCGGAAGAACATATCAGACGTTTAGTTAGAGAACTTATCACTTATTTTGCAAAGAAAATTATTTAAAGAGGAGATAGAGATGATAAGCGAAGAATTTGAAGGTTTGTGCGAAATCTGCGGCGTCGATATTGATGACGTTGATTTTGTAAACGAAGATACGACCAACGTTTACCGCACCGAGGAATTTATCGTAAGCCAGCATATCTGCTTTTCTTCCGACGGTCTGGGTACTACTCGCATTTTGAGCGAGGACACCTATTACTACCGCACGAAGTTGAGAGATTTGCTTTACGAAAAGCTGTTCGTGAACGACGGCAAGCGTGTGCATGCGTCTATGTTCGTTCGTACCTATATCGAGTAACGGCTACGCTTTCCGATATTTTGCAATCAAAAGTCTTTAATATTCCGCAATAGTTTTTAGTGGGTTGATATGAAGCGGGCCCCTTATCTATTACCCAACCGAAACGTGTAGTTTCATAGGATTGCGACGATTAAAGCAAAACAACAATTTAATATGCGGCTACTGTCTGAAAAGCAGACGAGAAATGCCGCAAACCAACATTAAATCACGCATATATGGGGGTTAATCCGCTCTCATACTTTGCAAATTCACATTTAAGGAGACGTTTTCAATGGCAAAAAATGATAAAAAGCCCGAAGAAAAAGCGGAACAGCCCAGAATAAGGAAGTGGCTGCGTCCGAGCAAAAGGGCAAAAGGTTACGCAGAAGAACGTAAGGAAAATCGCCATAAGCGTGGCGATAAAAAGGGCGAGGAACTCGACCCCTATAATCAGGGTTTGCGTTCCG
>CATKAP010000267.1 GCA_949746255.1 uncultured bacterium | reverse complement strand
GATAACGGCTTGCGGCGATATAGTCACCGTGGCCGATTTAAGCGATAAAAACATGAAGAGGGCGGCCGCCGTTAAAGAAACTTTGAATTATGAGAAAATTTTTGGCAATAATAATCCGGTGGAGTTGGAAATAGGTTGCGGCAAGGGCAAATTTATTTGCGAAACGTGCGCCGCAAACCCTCAGGTTAATTACATAGCTTGCGAAAAAATTTCCAATGTCGTTATAGAAGCGTTGGAAAGGGTTAAGTCGGAAAAACTTAAAAACGTATATTTTTTAAATTGCGCGGCGGAAGTGCTTGAAAAATATATTCCGGCAGGGTCGGTGAGAAAAATTTATCTGAATTTTTCAAATCCGTTACCTAAGGAGGGTTATAAAAAACAACGCCTGACTCATCCGCGTTTTTTGGAAATATATAAAAATCTGCTCGCCGACGGCGGAAAGATCGTGCAAAAGACGGACGACGAAACATTTTTCGAGTTTTCGCTGGAAAGTTACAGACAGGCGGGTTTTAATATAATTTACGAATGCCGCGATTATAACGCGCTCGAAGAAGGCGACGCGGAAACAGAGCACGAAAGACGTTTTAAAGAACAGGGGAAGAAAATTTTCAGAGTTATAGTTACTTGATTTTAAGTTTCGGGTTAAGGTTGTAAAATGCTTTTTTTGTGGATTTGTTTGGGTATATTCGGGGGTATAGCGTTAATTTCGCTTTTTGTTTGGCTGAATAATAATCTGCTTATCGTAAAAAGATACGGGCTTCGACGCGAAGGTTTGAAAAACGAAGTTAAAATAGTACATCTTTCCGATTTACACGGCAAGCGTTTCGGCTACGGTAATATCCGTTTAATAAAAAAAGTTTTAAAAGAAAATCCCGATTTTATTGCGATTACGGGAGATATAATTCACCTTTACCGTAAAAAAGATTGCGAAGTTGCGCTGGAGTTGGTCAACGCGCTTTCACAAATCGCTCCGGTTTTGTACGTTTCAGGAAACCATGAGATGCGCAATAAAGGTTACAGACAGTTCAGGGTTGAACTTATGAAAGCGGGAGCCGATGTTTTGGATGATTGCACACGGGATATGTGCGGTTTAACTGTGATCGGTTTAAATTGCGCGTCGCTTAAAAACGAAACTCTTTCAAAAATTATGCCCGAAAGCGGAGTAACGCTTTTATTGGCGCATATGCCGCACTTAATACAAAATTATGCGAAGTACGGAGTTGATTTTGTTTTGTGCGGGCACGCGCACGGCGGACAATGGCGCATACCTTTTACTGGACAGGGAATTTATTCTCCGGGACAGGGGTTGTTTCCCAAGCTTACTTCGGGAGTGCATGCCTCGGGAAAGACTAAAATGGTTATTTCCAGAGGTCTGGGCAATTCTCAATGCCCGCTTAGGCTGTTTAATCCGCCGGAAATAGTTGTTGTTAAATTAAAAAAATAAACGAAAAACCCCGCAAACACAAGTTTGCGGGGTTATAAATTAAAAGTCTTATTTAACCAACATGGCAAGCACCGCTTTTACCGTGTGCAATTTGTTTTCGCCCTGTTCGAGAACCAAACTGTTTTTTCCGTCTATAATATCTGCGGAAACTTCCGCGCCTCGTATTGCCGGCAACGGATGCATAAACAAGACGTTGTGCGCGGCAAGCGACGTAAGAGATTTGTTTATCTGATAAGGAATAAGAGTGTTGCGTTCTTTGTCGGAAAGGGGGCAATGGTAACTGTAGTTATCGGTATAAATGACGTCGGCGTCTTTTACGGCTTCGGCGGGATTATTCGTTACGTTTATATGACCGTATTGCATTGCGACGTCTATACAGCGTTTACTGAGTCCGAATTCTTCGGGAGCGGCTATGGAAACTTCCATTCCGCATTTTACTCCCGCAGTGATAAGGGATGCGGCGTTGCTTGTGGCTTTGCCGACAAAAGCCATTTTAAGTCCTTCGAGCTTTCCTCGTTTTTCCCAAACGGTGTACATATCGCATATCGCCTGTAAAGGAGCCGCGCAATCGTTTATAGAGTTCAAAATGGGAATCTGCGAAGCGGCGCAAAACGTTTCCAATTCGGTTTGATTGATTTCTCTGGTAACTATGGCTCCAACGCCGTAACGTGAAATTACGTTTAATATGTCTCCTATGTTTTCGCCTGCAAGCATATCTTGTTTACTGTAAGGCAAATTTACGCACGTACCGCCGAGTTGTCGAATGCCTATTTCCAAAGCGGAGCGCGTTCTCAAAGACGTATCGTCGAACAGCAAAGCAACGGATATGCCTTGCAGAATACGCGTTTCTTCATGCGCGGCAAATTTACCTTTCATTACCTTAACCGCGTATAAAAGTTCAAAAATTTCGTCGTTGGTGAAGTCGGAAATTTTTATTAAATGTTTTTGAGAAAGCCCGAACGACGGGGAGTACCTGTTTATATCCATAAATTTTTTCCTTGTTAACTATTGTCCGCAGGACTGCGGGAATATATGCAACCGCAATAATTTTGACGGTAAAGTCCGTATTCTCTGCTGAGTTCGCAACTTCTCAAATAGCCGCCCCGTTTTTTGAAATCGGAATACAGCCATCTGGCTTTACACGTTATTTTTTCGCCTACGGTATTAATTATGTAAGCGTTTTTCATAGGACTTACAGTAAGAGTGGTGGCAAAAAAATCAAATCCGCCGTCTTCGGCAAGTCGCGCCGTTTTTTTAAGGCGCACGTCGAAACATTTAAGGCATCTTGCTCCGCCTTCTTTTTCCTTTTCAAGTCCGCAAACTGCGGCGGAAAAACTTTCTTCGTCGTGGTCGCAGTCCAAAAAATCCGCCCACCCCGTAGCCGTAACGAATTTTTTTAATTCGTCTTTGCGCCTTTCGTATTCCCCGCTTTCAATGTTGGGATTATAAAACAAAACTGTCACGTCAAACCGTTCTTTGAGCCTTTCGATGCAAGCGGATGCGCACGGTGCGCAACAGCAATGCAATAAAAGCTTCTTTTTGCCGTCGAGCGACTTAATTTGTTTTTGCATTAGTTCATCGTAATTTTTAACAGCCGCGTTCATAATACAATTTTAACACTTTTTTTTTATGATTTCAATCTTTCGACGACATTTTTATATGCGTGAGGATAAAATTTTTAAAATAAAGACAAAAAATCCCCTTTAACGGTTGGTAAAAATCTTAATTTATGTTATTATACTGTTATCAAATTTCGGAGATTCGTATGGCGGGTTTAAAATTAAACGGAATAAATATGGTTTATCCCTCGGGGGAGACGGCGCTTCGCGACGTTTCGCTCGAAACGGGAGATAAAGAATTTCTTGTTGTCGTCGGAGGGGCGAACAGCGGTAAATCAACGCTTTTGAAAATTATAGCGGGACTTGAAGAACCCGTTTCGGGTACTGTTGTGGTGGACGGAAAGGACGTTACCGAAGCCGACGCCAAAGACAGAGATCTGGCTATGGTGTTGAGAGGCAATACTTTGTTTGCCAATATGAACGTATACGATAATATGGGGTTCGGACTGAAACAGAGAAAGGTTTCGCAAACGGTCATAGACCAACGCGTTAAGGCGGCGGCCAACATTTTGGGACTTACCGAAGTTTTGTACCGCAAACCCAAAATGCTTACCGCGGCGGAAAGACAGCGGGCGGCTATAGGCAGGGCGATAGTCAGGGAACCGTCCGTTTACCTCTTTGACGAGCCTCTTGCCGGGCTTGACGAAAAGTTAGGTAAAGAAATTCTTAATATAATAGTAAATTTGCAGGCCAGAATGGAAGGCGCGTTCGTTTACGCAACTAAAAATCTTTCGGAAGCGTTGGCGATAGGCACGCGTATCGCTGTTTTGAAAGAGGGCTTTTTGCAACAAATCGATACCCCTGCGAACCTTTACGATTACCCGGTAAACGCCTACGTCGCTTTTTATATAGGTTCTCCTGCGATTAACTTTATTAAAGACGTTAAAATTCGTAAAGAGAGCGGGCGGTACTCAGCCGAGTTCGGCGGTGAAAGCCTGGAACTTTCCGAAAAAGTTGTTGCGCGTTTCGAAAATATAGACGAATACGCGGAAAACGGTAAAACGGTCGTTCTGGGAATCAGGCCGGAGGACGCCGCGCTTGTAAGTACGGGCGGAGAATTGAAATGCAAAGTAAATAAAATCGAAACCGACGGTGAAAATGTTTTTGCCGAATGTAACGTGAACGGCGGTACTTCCATGATAGTATGCGGTCAATCCGATGTCAAAAACGGTGAAAACGCTGAAATAAAAATAGATTGCGACAGAGTTTACGTTTTCGACGGTTTAACGCGTTTAACGCTTTTAAAGCGGGACGAGGGCTACAAAGGTACGGGGCACAAGGACGCTGATTTCGTTCCGTTGAGTTTCGAAGAGGAGCAAAGACTTACTCGAAAATCCGCGCCGGACAAAACGAAAAACAAGAGAAAATAAAATTTTAAATGCCCCCGGAGTACGGGGGTGTTTTAAAATTCGGAAAAGCGGCAATAAATTTCAGGTAAAAAATATTAATCGGATTTTCGTATGTGGGAAGTTGTTTTAGACGCATTTTTGGATACTCTCAGGGTTTTTCCGTTTCTTTTGCTTATTTACGTGCTTATAGAAATTTTGGAACACAGAACAACCCTTACTCAGAATAAAAAAATATTACAGGGAGAACTTGCGCCGGTAATCGGTTCGGCTACGGGACTTATTCCGCAATGCGGCTTTTCCGTTATGGCCGCCAAGCTTTACGACAGAGGGCTTATAAGAACGGGTACGCTTGTTGCGGTGTTTATCGCAACTTCGGACGAAGCTTTGATTATTATGCTTTCCGAATTGAGCAAGGCAAGTTCGGTTATGCCTCTTATTCTTATAAAATTGCTTGTGGCCGTCGGGGCGGGATATCTGATAAATTTTATTCTTTCCAATGAAAAACTTACGGAAGTGGGGCTTATCGGCGACAGTCACCCGCATTCGGGCGAGCACGACGGCAAATCGGATTTATACGTTTATCTGCTTTCCCCGCTGTTACACGCATTGAAAGTTGCGCTTTATTTACTTATAGTAAATCTTGTTTTCGGTTTTATTATGCAATCGCTCGGCGATGAAATAGCCGCTTCGGCGGTTATCGGCGGGCCTTATGTTCAGCCGCTCATTACGGCGCTTATCGGACTGATACCGAACTGCGCTTCAAGCGTAATTCTGGCGGGTTCGTATATAAACGACGGAATTCTTTTCGGTAGTTTTGTTTGCGGGCTTTGTTCCAACGCGGGATTGGGGTTGGTAGTTCTTTTGAAAAATCCCAAAAAAATAAAACGGACGGTTTTAATTATTATTACTTTGTACGTTATAGCCGTTATTACGGGTATTGCGATAAACGGAATAATGAGCTTACTTTAATTTAAAAGTCGAAAATGCGCGGCGGGGCTAACCCGCCTTTTTCTTTTATTTATATCGATAGTTTAAATTGCTTGAAAAATTCTGCGCCGTATGCTATGATATTGTTAGTTAATTTAATTTAGGGTATAAATATGGCACTTAACGTAAACGGACTCGAAGGTAAGGAAATTGCCGACGATTATACAAGAAAAAGCGTTCCGGTAGGCAGGTGGCGCGATACTTGGGAAGTATGCAAGGGCGCTTTCGGCAAACTTGTAATTCTCAATCTTATAATTTTGGTATGCTTTATGCCCGCCGTCGCTATTTTTTACGTTCGTTCGGCGTACATTGCGGGATTGGGTACGGTGTATCCTTTGAATCCCGGAATAACTTTTCCGCACTATCCGGACGTTCAGGGAATGGCACAAGGTCTTGTATTGTCGTCAGACGTGATGTTTTACGGACTTATGATAATTGCGGGATTTATCGCTTCGATCGGAATTTCGGGAGCCGCTTATACTATAAGAAGGCTTTTGAATACTCACGGAGAATTCAGATTCAAGAGTTTTTTACACGGAATAAAAACGGGTTACCTGAAAACCGTTTTGCCCGTTACAGTATTTTTACTTTTTCTTTACGGTACCGTTCTTGTCGGCGATTGGAAAGATGTTGTTTTGGCTACGGGCGGTAACGGCGCGGGAGCGATAACGGCGTACGTGTTCGCCATTATTGCCTGCGTGTTTGCAGGAATTTACGGCGGATGGCTTTTCGCAGTGGGTACCAATTACCGCGTAGGATTCGGCAGCCTTTTAAAAAATTCTTTTATCATGATGTTGGGTACGCCTTTGCAAACGGTGATTATAGCCGGCGTTGCGCTTATACCCGTTTGGATTTTGTTGATAGGCGGTTTTTTTGTTTGGATTGCGTTAGCGTTTTTCATCGCTTTGGGCTTCGTATTCATATTGACGTGTTGGGTAAGCTTTTCGCAATGGACTTTCGATTTGTTTATAACTCCCAATATCAAGGTCGAACAGTCGAAGGTAAAAGTCAATAAAACCGAGAAGGAGCTTGCTCAGGAAAAGGCGGAAGAGGAAAGAAGAATTGCGGGCGAACTGCTTGCGGCCGGCAGAAGCGAACTTATCGCCCGTCCTATTATGCCTATTGCCGCGGGACAAGCGGTGAATACTTTCGGGCGCACTTATTCCCGCGCGTTGTTAGCGGAAGCGGAAAAAGAAAGGCAAAAGCTTTGCGAAGATATTTCCGCTTACGAAAAGGCGCACGAAAACGACGCCGTTTACAAAGAATACAACAAACTGTTTGCCGAACGCGAAAAGGCGCTTAAAGTGGATGATAAGAAAGGCAAGAAAAAGAAAGTAAGCGCCGCGAATTTATTGAAATGAAAGGCAAAGCGTATTCGGCCATAGGCTCCGTATTCGAAGATTTAAACAAGGACTGCGACTATATTTCATGGTCGCAGTATTTAATTAAAAAGTTAAAAGAAGCGGGCGCGGGTCCGTGCGGGTTGGATATCGGATGCGGCAACGGATATTTTACGCGCGCGCTGGTGAAGGCCGGGTATTCGGTTACTGGAATGGACGTTTCCGCAGAAGCGCTGAATACCGCCGTAAATCTTGCGCGCAAAGAAGGCGTTAACGCCGAATTTTTATATGGGGATATAACCAAACTAAATTTAAACGCAAAAACGGATTTCATTGTGGCGGTAAACGATTGTATAAATTACGTGCCGCATGAAAAGTTGAAGAGTACTTTTGCCAGAGTATATAAAAATTTGAAAAAGAACGGCGTTTTTATATTCGATATAAGTTCGGCCGATAAATTGCGCAATATAATAGGCGACAATGTTTTTGCTTACGACGGCGAGAATATAACATATATTTGGTTTAATAAGCTGCGCGAGCGTTCCGTCGATATGGATATTACCGTGTTCAAAAAAGATAACGACGGCAAATATTTCCGTGCCGACGAGAGCCAAACGCAATATATATTAGAAGAAACGTTTATTCTCAAATTGCTGACGGAGTGCGGATTTTCGGTTGAAACCGAAGGCGAACTCGGCGGCGATAAAAAAATGAGAATAAATTTTATTTGCAAAAGATTATGAATAAACTTTATAAAACGTTAATTTACGACAACGAAGTTTCGCTTTCCGTTTTGGAAACTACGGAACTTGTACAAAAAGCTATCGATATTCACGGGCTCGACGATAAATCGGCCGAACTGTTGGGCGGTATGCTTACCGCGGCCGCATATATGGCGGGCTGTTTGAAAAGCGAGAGAGGCGCCGTTTCAATGACGGTAAAGTCCGGCGACGGCAGCGCGACGGTGAGCGTTTCGGGCGACGTTAACGGACATATCCGCGGTTATGTGGACGGCGGGGAGAACGGATTGAAAGGCGGAACGCTTACCGTTGTAAAGGACGACGGGTTTTTCCGTCCGTTTGTCGGCGCTTGCGAACTCAAATGTAATGACGTCGCTGAAAATTTAATGCAGTATTTTCATATAAGCGAGCAAATTCCTACGGCTGTTGCGATAGGCGTAAAGGTTTGCCGCGGCAAATGTCTTGCTGCGGGCGGCGTGATAATGCAGCTGTTGCCGGGCACTTCCGAGGAAAATATGGACAAAGCGGAAATCGCTATGCAAAATTTCGTAAAAGTTGTCGAAGTTGTGCAAGAAAAGGGAGCGGAAGGTATTATGAATACTTTTTTCCCCGAGAGAATGAATATTGCAGGAACTTCCATATCTTTTCCGGAATATAAATGCAATTGTTCGCGCAAAAAAATAGAGGGCGTTATTATGCCGCTCGGGTTGAACGAGCTTTTAAACACAATAAAAGAACAGGGATCCGTAAACGTTCATTGTCATTATTGCAATACTGACTATCGTTTTACGGAGTCCGACGTTTTAAAACTTTTTAAAGATTAACATGTCAAACATTATAGGAATAGACCTCGGTTACGACAGGCTTATAGCCATAGCTTCGGATTTAACCGAGGAACACAACTTCATAGGCGCATTGAAAATGCTGAATAAAAACGCGGTAACCAACGGCAACGACTGCGATTCGTTAATGCTGTACGCCGAAATTTACGACGATATGGGGTTGCATGAAAAGAGCGTTAACGCGTGGTTCCGTTTTATGGATTTTGTCGAAGGCGAAATTTTTCCCGATTGTTTGGAAGGGCTTGCCGTAGGATTTATGAACCTAGGCAACGAACATTATTCGGCGTTTTATTATAATAAGCTTTTAAAGGAAAGCGGCGAATTAGACAGACATACGCGCGAAGAAATATTGAGGGATTTTATAGGCAACGAAAAGGAGCCGTTAAAATTTGTTTATCCTCCTGAAATTGCCGATTGCACCGAGATAATGGAAGAGGGTATAGCGCACATGCGGGCGGGCGAGTTCGACCTTGCCGCCGAAGAGTTTTTAAAGGTTGACGAACGCAACGAAAAATTCGCCGCCGCGCGCAATTACGTGGCGATGTGCAGAATTATTGCCGACAGAACGGACGAAGCCGAACAGGAATGTTTAAACGTTTTAAAGCACAAGCCGGACGACGTACAGACTCTTACTACCCTTGCGGCGGTAAAAACGGAGCAGGGCGAGATAGAAGAAGCCGTTAAAATAGCCCGCAAACTTTTGGCTTTGAATCCCGACGACCCCGACGAAATATATAAAATAGCTACTGTTTGCTGTGAAAATAAAATGCATGCCGAGGCGTATTCTTTGCTTTGCAATCTTTCGGAAAGAATTACGGGCGATATGATGTTGATGTATTTCAAGGCTGTTTCGGCGTTCAATTGCGGAAAGCGCGAGAGCAGTTTGGAAACGTTCGACGACCTTGTGACGGTATATCCGGAAGCGGTTACGGCGCGGTATCATTATGATAGAGCGCGTAGGATAATAGAGGAGGGGTCGTCCGAAGAATTAAGTTATTTTTACCGCTTGCCGAAACAGGAGCGTGAAGATAACCTCAAAATAATAGCGGCGGAACTCAGCTTATCGCGTGCGGAAGCGGTAAAAATAATCAGCCGCGAAAAGCTTAACGAATGTATTTTATGGTGTTTTGACGAGGCCGAAGGCGCTAACGAAGAACTTAAAACCATCGCGGCGCATGCAGCGGCAAAAGGCGGGTTGGACGATACCGTCCGCAATATACTTTTAGACGCTTTTATTCCCGATAAAGTAAAGCTTGAGTTGTTGGTTACTCTTGCGGAACGTAACCGCGAGGATTGTTTCGGCGTCGTTATATGCAACATATATAAGCGTTTGACTACTTATGAACTGACTTTGGGAAGCAAAAAGAAAAGCGTGTTCGTCAAAGCGTATGCGCGGTTGTTTGCGCATTTTGCGTTGCTGAACGAAAATAACGGAGCGACTTGCGCTACCGCTGCGGAAAATTTATATAACGAACTTGCGGCGGCGGATCGCCTGACCATGTGTAAGAATTCAAACGTACTTGCCGCGGTGATATATTTGAAATCAGGCATTAAGGAACCCGGCGTTAACGCTAAAACCGTATATGAGTTTTTCGGCGTTACGGAAGCCAAAGTCAATTCATTTTTGAGGGAAATATGAAACTTTATGATTTTGACGGAATGTTCGACGATAGGTTGAGCTCGTATATTTCGGAAAACTCCGGTAAATATAAAGAAAGCGAGTGGGAAGAGCTTATACCCGTTTTATATAACCGGTTCGGCGATACTAAAATTAAGGCGCTGGGAAAAACTCCGCGGGGATATTATGCCGAAATGGACGATAAGGAAATAATAAAATGCCTTAAAGCGCATTTGAAACAGGGCATAACCGTATCCGAATTTTTATGTACCGAAATAGAAGGCAGAAAACTTTTCGGCGAACTTGCGCCGCTTTTGAACGGCACGGACGACGAATGTGTGTACGCTCTTAATCTTTTGGGCGCGGATAGCCGTTTATCGGAAACTTATATGCGGTTGTTGACGGAGCGCGAAAATGAAAATATAAAAGACAGATGCGCGGAACTTTTAAAAGAAAAAGCCGACGAAGTGTTGGAATTGACGATAAATAATTATCAAAATAACGTTGAAAGGGAATATATGCTGGAAATAATGTCCCGTTCGGTTATACGTAACGACGACGTTTTTGAAATACTTTTAAAAGAGTTCCGATGTTCGGAAGATATTGCGGTAAGCGCAAACCGGCTTGCAGTTTACGGCGACGAGCGGGCGCTGAAATATCTGTATGAAAAAATAGAGGAAGAAGGTATTTCGTACGTGGATTTCAGGGAACTTAAATTTGCGGTTGAAGCTTTGGGCGGCGAATACAATGAGGAAAGGGATTTTTCCGCCGACCCGTATTATGAAATAATAAAAGCACACAACGAAAAAGCTGCGGACGTTTCGGGCGGCGGCGAGGAAAATAAAAATTAAAAAACAGAATAAATTTCCTCCGATGAGTCAAAAACTTAGTCGGAGGTATTTTTATATGCAGAACTTAACTTCAAAAGAACTTGAACTCATTTCCGACGCTCTCACGGCTGAAGGGTTGATTTGTAAAAAGGCGAGGGCGTATTCCAAAACGCTTACGGACGTTGACCTTGCGCAGTGCATGACTAAAATTGCGGACGAACACGAACAGCGCTATAACGCGCTTCTCAATATTATAGGAGGCTGAAATTATGAAACTTACAAAAAGCGATTGCACGTTAAACGAAAAGGACGCCTTGCAGGATATGCTCGAATCGGAAAAACAGCTTATGACTATTTATACCACCGCGCTTTTCGAGGGCAGTACAAAATCCATAAGAAAGAATTTTTCCGCCAATTTATGGGGCGTTGCGGAAAACCAGTTCAGTTTGTTTACGCAGATGAGCACGCGTGGATATTACGAACCCAAGCCTGCCAATAAGAATTTGATAGACGAAGCCAACTCAACTTACAAAAAACAGAAGAATTCTTTAAAATCCAACGGTTGAATTAAATAAATAAACGAACTGTTAAGAACGCGGAACTTAAAGTCCGCGTTCTTTTGCGTATAAGTCAAATTAATTTTCACATAATACTTTTACGGGCAAATTTTGCCATAAGAGGTATTATTTAATGAAAGCAACAGGAATTGTACGTAGAATAGACGAATTGGGAAGAGTTGTAATTCCCAAAGAAATAAGGAGTACTTTAAGATTGAAATCGGGCGACCCGCTGGAAATTTTTACCGACAGGGACGAGCTTATGTTAAAGAAGTATTCGCCCATAGCTTCGCTTGAAAAGTTTTCGGAGGGTACGGCGAAATCGCTTTCCGACCTTTCCGGTCATATCGCCGTTATATGCGATACGGACGAAGTTTTACACGCTTCGGGCAGAGGACAGAGAGATTTCGACGGAAAAAGTATTTCCGGCAAAATGGAAAAAATTATGCATGACAGAAAGAGTTATATTGCCAACCTTTCCGAAGGCGGGGATATGATTCCCATATGCGACGGAACCGACGAAAAAATGACGGCTCAGATAATAGTCCCCATAGTTTGTAACGGCGATTGTTTAGGCGCGGTTGCGCTGGTTTCATGCGAGCAGGGCGCGAAAATAGAACCCGCCGCCTGCAAGTTGGCGCAACTTTCCGCAAATATACTTGCGGGGCAATTCGAATAATTAAAAACGTCGGATATACTTTGCAACACTTTGTCGAACCGTGCGTTTACGGGGGCGTTTACGCTGAGTAAACCCGTCTCCCGTCTTGCTCGTTCGCATCGTCTTGCTCGTATCTTCACCGTTTAAAAATACAGGGGATCATAATGAATTCGAAACACAGTGCGGGGCAGTCGTTCATTAAGGGCGCTATAATAATTTCATTGGGCGGTTTTATTTCCAAAATATTAGGCGCCGTTTACCGTGTGCCGCTTACAAATATCTTAGGCGGCGAAGGTATGGGGATATATCAGATGGTATATCCTCTTTACTGCATACTTTTAACCGTTTCGGCGTCGGGTATCCCCACGGGTATAGCGCGTTTAATATCGTCGGGGCGCGGCGCCGGCGCGGAAAAACAGGCATTCAGATTATACGGTATGGTGGGAGTTATAGGTACCGTATTAATGTTTATGCTGTCCGAAACGCTCGCCGCCGTTCAAAGCGAGCCGGCTATAGTTTTGTGTTGTAAACTTTTAAGCCCTTCGGTGTTTTTCGTATCTTTGCTTTCGGTTGTGAGAGGATATTTTCAGGGCAAGGGGAATATGTACCCTACGGCGGTAACGGAAATTTGCGAACAACTTATCAAAGTTGTAACGGGTTGCGCGCTTGCCTACGTTTTTCGTGAAAATCTTGCGCTTGCCGTGGCTTCAACTTTGCTTGCCGTTACGATAAGCGAGGTTTTGTCTGCGGTCCTGGCGGGCGTTTGGTATTTGCGCCGCCGCGGAGTTAAGCCGTTGTATAAAGAAGCGTGCGTGCCTGTTTCGGGAATTTTAAAATTTACCGTGCCTTTGACCTTGACGGCTATAGCGTTGCCGCTTTCTCAGCTTGCAGAAAGTATAATCGCGGTCCGACTTCTGAGGGAAATTACGGGCGAAGCCACCGCGCTGTACGGTATATTTTCGGGTTGCGCGGTAACTATTATTAATTTGCCCGTTTCCATAACTTACGGACTTGCGGCTTCGAGCGTTCCGCAAATTTCTCCGCTTGCCGAAAAAGGCGATATAAAGGGAGCAAAGCGAAAGGCTTATAAATCATTGTTTATAACCTTGGCGGTTGCCGCGCCCGCGGCGGTAGGACTGTTTATTTTCGCGCCTTTTGCCACCCGCGTAATATTCGGTTCGTTGCAGGCGGGCGAACAGGCAATTTTGATAAAACTTATTCGCATTATGGCGGTAAACGCCGTAACCGAATCGCTTGTGCAAACTTCTTCGGCGTGCTTAACCTCGCTCGGAAAACCGCTTAAAAGCACGGTTACGCAGTGGTTTTCGGCTATTTTGCGGGTAGCGCTTACCGCGGCTCTGATAAAATTCACCTCGCTTTCCGTTTACGGCGCGGCATGGTCGGCAAACTGCGCGTATTTGGTTGCCACTTTGCTTAATTTTTGGTATATTATAAGCGTAAGAAATAAAAGAGGCAAAGAAGATGAAAATAACGCTGGTAGGATTGGGAATGCGCGCAGGCGATATCACGTTGCGGGCGAAAGCGGCGCTTGATAACGCTGGGAAAATAATATGCCGTCCGAGCTCGGGCGAGTGCCTTAAAAATCTGGAAGGCTATAATTACGAAACTGCGCCCGAAAGTATTTTCAAGTCGAGCAGAAATTTCGATACTCTCAATAAAAAGCTTGCCGCATACGTTACGGACGCGGCAAAAACCGAAACTGTTTGTTATTGCGTGGACGGCGCGGTCTGCGAGGACGAAGCTTGTAAAATCATACTCAAAAAACATAAAGATTGCGAAGTTGCGGAAAGCGTTTCCAAAGCTTCGCACGCATACGACGCCTCGCGGCTTAGCGCCCGCGAGGTTACTTGCGTTTCCGCTTATTCCGCGGCTACGCTTAAAAGTTGTCGCGCAGTTCTCGTGTACGATATCGATTGCGAATATGTTGCGGGCGTGGTAAAGGAAAGGCTTTCCTACATATTCGGCGAGGAGTGCGAATGCGCTTTTGTTCGCGGCGGCGATATCAAAAAAATAAAAATTTACGAAATAGACAGACAAAAAATATATTCCGCAGAGTGCTCGGTAGCCGTGCAGGAGAGCGAGTTTTTGAAAAAAGACCGCTACGATTACGCCGATCTGGAGTATATGATTAAGCTTTTGCGCGCTCCCGGCGGCTGTCCGTGGGATAGGGCGCAGACCTCGGACAGTATTAAGGGCAATATGATTGAGGAGGCTTACGAGCTCGCCGACGCCATAGACCGCGGCGACGCGTACGATATGGAGGAGGAAACGGGCGACGTTCTGTTGCAGGCGGCGTTCCATTCGGTATTGCAGGAGGAGCGCGGCGAATACAATGGCGGCGACGCTTTGACTCGCGTAATAAAAAAGCTTATTTTCCGCCATTCGCATATTTTCGGCGGAGATAAAGCCGCAAGCGAAAACGAGGCTTTGGGCGTTTGGGAAAACAACAAGCGTAAGGAAAAGGGGCAGGAAACTTTTTCGGACAGCGTGTTTGCCGTGCCCTTGAACTTCCCCGCATGTCTGCGCGCGCAAAAGGTGCAGAAGCGGGCGGCAAAGTGCGGTATGGATTATCTTTCGTCGGTTTCAGCTTCGGAAGGGCTTGCGGACGAAGTGAGCGAGCTTTTGAACGCGCTTGCGGACGGCAAAAAAGAGGAAATTTTCGACGAGGCGGGGGACGTGCTGTTCTCGGCGGTAAACGTGTGCCGTTTGGCGGGCGTGGATTGCGAGGAAGCCCTTCGCGCCTCCACGCGCAAATTTGCGGAAAGGTTTAAAAAATTCGAAGAGTTGATAATAGCGGACGGAAAAAACGTTACGGAGCTTGACGGTTCGCAGTACGATTGGTATTGGTTGCAGGCAAAAAATGCGCTTAAAAACAGTTAAAATAAATAAACTTAATACAAAAAATAACGTGTTCCTCGCGCCGCTTGCGGGGTATACGAACGCAGTGTTCAGGCAGCTTTGCTATGATTTGGGCGCGGGGCTTACTTTTACGGAAATGGTGAGCGCAAAGGGGCTTTGCTACGGCAGCGAAAAGACGGAAGAGCTTTTGCGCGTTACTCCCGAATATTCGGGAATAAAAGCGTGCCAGATTTTCGGCAGCGATCCGTATTATATGAGGAAGGCGTGCGAGAGTAAAGCGCTTGAAAAGTTTGAACTTGTGGATATAAATATGGGCTGTCCCGTGCCTAAAATATACAAAAACGGCGAGGGAAGCGCGCTTATGAACGATATGCCGCTTGCTGGGAAAATAATTGCCGAATGCGTAAAAAGCGGAAAAATAATTTCGGTAAAGTTCCGCACGGGGCTTACCGAAGGTGATATAAAAGCCGTTGAATTTGCAAAGGTCTGCGAGGGCGCGGGGGCTTCTTTAATTACCGTGCACGGCAGAGTGCGGGAAAGGTTTTATTCTGGCGGGGTGGATTTCAAAGCCGTAGCCGAAGTGAAAAATTCCGTAAAAATCCCCGTGATAGCCAACGGCGGAGTTTTTAACTCCGCGGACGCGGAAAAGCTGTATAACGAAACGGGCGCGGACGGCATAGCCGTTGCGCGCGGCGCAATGTACGCTCCGTGGATTTTTGCGGAAATATGCGGCGAACCCGTTCCAGACAAAAAAGCTTTGGTTTTAAAACAGCTTGAAGACACCCTCGATTTATACGGCGAAAGATTTGCATGCGTATTCATGCGTAAAATGACGGCTTTTTATATAAAAGGCATGCCCGACTGCGCTAAATTAAAGGAAAAACTTTTTAAATGTTCAACCTGCGCCTGTCTTGCGGAAATAATTGACGGAATAAATTTTGTGTATTGACAACGCGGAAAAGAGGGCATATAATAGAGTTATGGAAGATTTTAAAGAATTAAGAATAGTAGACAATTTTTATCAGACCTCGGCGTTTTTCCCGATGCCCACCGTGCTTGCTGGCACGGTTTCGGAAAACGGTCAAACCAACCTCGGCTCGTATTCGCTCTGTTTTCCGTATTACATAGCGGGCAAGGAATACTATGCAATGATTTTGGAGTGCAGAAACAGCTCCAACACCGCGCAGAATATTTTAAGGACCAAAAAGGTTTCCTTGAACTTTATTCCGGACGACAAAAGGTTTTTCAAGGAAGCGGTTCGGCTCGGTTTCCCCGGAGATACCACCGAGGAAAAAATGAAAAGCTGCATATTCACGCTGAAAGATAGTACGCTCGGCGCGGACAGACCTAAGATTTTACAGGAGGCTTTTCAGGTTTTCGAATGCACGTGGGACGATAGTCTTGAAAACGCGTTCGAAGATAAGGCGGGTAATTTGGAGGGGTATGAACCGCCTTACAGAAATTTCAACGGTATAACAAGCAAGTTCGGCGCGCATTTTATTTTGAAAATAGATAAATTTTTGAAGAAGCAAAAATTTTACATTCCAAAACCCAGGGGGTTAAAGCGAAAATTTTTTCCCGCCGTACCCGTGGATTACGGTT
>CATKAP010000266.1 GCA_949746255.1 uncultured bacterium | reverse complement strand
CTCCTAAGCGAAACGCCGCGCGTTCGACTCGCGCCGGGAACGCCATAAATTAATGACCAAGATAGAATCTTGGTCTTTTTTATACTTTAATTATATAATTTAATTTTCAAGCATTATTTCTTTGACTGAAATTTTATTTATTCTAAATATATAAAATATAATGGTACAAATATAACAAACAAGAAAAAGCGCAAAAGAAATAAAAAAGATTGGTACGTTAAAAGTATATTCAGGTATTGTCCCAACATCGGCAAATACAACGTTAACCATAAGCTGTAATAAACCATATTGATACGCTGTACCTAATCCGAATCCCAAAATTGCAAAAGGAATAAACCCACCAAGAACGCACAAAGAGCATTCTTTCAAAGAATAGCCGAACGCTTTCATAATAGAAATATTTTTTTTGTTTTCGTTTATTAAAGTAGTAATGGCCATAAACATGGTTACGATAGCCAGAATAAGTCCTATTATTAAAATTATATATCCCATTGTTTGTGATGATAACTCGTCCATAGTCAACCCCATTTGCATCATTGTGCCGAAACAAAACGCCGAAAATGTAACAAAAAATACAAGAGATTTTTTTGAACTTAAAACTTTAAAAAACATTTCTGTTAAAAACGGTTTTTCCTTACCATTTTTATATTGTTTTTTTAAAATTTTCTGTGATTTACCTTTTAATAAAAGCATCACCGGTTGTCGCAAAGCAAAAAACGCATATACGCAAGCAATAACAGAAAGCAAAATTGTAGGCAAATTAATCAAAGTAAACGGTAACATTATATGAAAATTTAAAGTTATCTCGGGTAATCCTTCGATTGACATACCGTCATAAATTATTGGAGCCACCGCGTAACCGCAAATATAACCGATAACACAACCGAAAAATACGCTTAATCCGAAAACCCAAAATTTTAAAGCTATTTTAAAATCGGAATACCCAAAAGCTTTAATTATTCCAAGTTGTTTCGAATGTCCGTCAATGAACAATTTTATATAAAAAATCAACATTATAACGGCAATTACAGATAAAACTCCTCCCGTTACAACCGAACAGACTTGCGCCGTTGCCACTTGCGCATTATATAACGCAAGAGTTTGCGAGTCTAAAACAGCATCGCGAAAAGATTGAACATCTATATAAAAACTAAGCATAAATGTACAAACAAATACAGCACACACGCAAACTATAGAAATACCGAAAAGTTTTAATCCGTCTTTCCAACCTATTAACATATCTTACCACCCAATTTCATAAGCCGATTTTCTAACGGAATTTTTCATGCACTCAATTATTTTACCGCTGTTCATTTTTATTACCGTTTCTGCCATTTCCGCAATATTTGCATTATGCGTAACCATAATCAAAGTGAATTTGCGTGCTTTTTGAAGATTAGAAATATAATCCAAAACTTCACGTCCCGTTTTCTCGTCAAGCGCGCCTGTAGGTTCGTCCAAAAAAAGTATATTAGGATTTTTTGCAAGAGCACGAGCTATACATACGCGCTGCTGTTCCCCTCCTGAAAGCTCGGAAGGTCGG
>CATKAP010000265.1 GCA_949746255.1 uncultured bacterium | reverse complement strand
CCTCCTAGTCTTAAAATCCTGATTTTCTGTCCTTTTAACTATGCTTCTAAAATTTTATATTATAAATATTTCCAATCCATGTTTTAATCGTAGCTGCATATCCAAGCAGCCCATTCCAATTACATACATGATCAAAAACTTCGTCAGGAGATAATTGATTGATTTCTTTATCTCTTGAGTCATCAAATTTCTCCAATCCCCATCTTTGACGCACACATTCCATTATCTCCTCTGGATACCTATTTAAATTATTCTCAATTCTTTCTTGATGCTTCTGGATAATATTTATTTTCTCCATGATCTTTTCTTCATTATATAAATCCTCATCAGATAATTTATCTAAAATACTCCAATTATAAGAACTATTTCCCTCATCATATTTATTGAGAATTTCCATATATCTTTTTACTCGTTCCATTCTTTCCATTATGATTTCCTCCTCAAAATTGTATTTTCATTTCCATTTCAATTTTTACAATCCAACATAAGCTAATAATGTTTTCTCTATTCTTTTTTGTGCTCTTTGGTATGTTGAATTTGTGATTTCTCTTTTTGTAGCTTCTCCATAAGAATTGACAAAAGGTTTCTTCTGTATGTAGCTATTATGTTTCTGTATCTCACGCCTTATTCTACTTTGTTCTTGCCAAAGAGGTCTTAATTCCGATTCTAAATATTGTCTTTCCTTCAGTAACTCGTAATACTCTTTAGGCATTACAGATGTTTTCATGTCTCTATTATCACAAATTTCCATCATCTGAGTATTAAGTGTTTCAATTTGTTTTTCCAAATTAGAAACTTTTTCATTTATTTCAATAAGCATCATAGGATTTTCCCTTCTACATTAAAATCATTATTTTAATTTGCTTCTGCAAGTTCAATACAAATTCCTGCTTCATAAGGTGATGGGCAATATGGGAATACAATTAATCCCATAATTTTCGCTATATTCCATTCCCTGCCAATACTTAGTATAGGCAGGGAATAGGAATTATTTTACTTTAGGAATAATGCCTTTTAATTTATAAGCATAGTAGTCATCTATGCCTTTTAAGACATTTTGTCCTTCAACTTCGGTTGGCCAGGTTGACATGCAGCATGTCATTCCAACTTCTTCTATAATCTTTTTTGCCTTTTCAATGGATTTTTCCACATCTTTATTAGTGATGTAATCCATATCATAACAAATAAAAATAGTATGGACTCCAATGCTTTTCAATTTCTCTAATTCTTCCTTTAGATATTTAAGGCATCCGACCCCAGTAACCGCAATAGAAGGAGAGTTGGTCAAATGAAAAAATATATCCGCTTTCATTGGCCCTTCAATTAAACAAAAACGTCCGTTTTTACATACCGGAATCATACTTCTTCTTCCAGGATCCCATTTGAAATCACAAGCATAATGAATCCATACATGAGGACGACAACCGCTATCTTTATTGCGTGATGCAAGCCAAATATATTTGGCTTCTTTTTCTCCATCTTCATCAATCTCAAGGACTTCATTATCTCTTCGTATTTGAATTCCTTGTAACATAGAATCAAATGATACTACAGGAACCATAATGCCATTTTTGTTATGCTTCATATACCATTTTCCGTTTTTGGCTTTGTAAAAACCGGGAACACCTGATAAGTCACATCCGGCTTCCTGTTGAATTTCCGCACAAAGGTTGAATAATGCATAATTTTCATTATTTGGGACAGAAGCATAGCGCATACGGATAATATCCTCATCTAATCCACGCTTCTTTAGGTCTGTAACATGTTTTTCTTGCAATTTACACCTTTCATTGGAAAGCAACAGCCGATATATTTGATTTCTCTTCTTGATATCTGCAAGAGGACTTTCTTCTGGTGTTTCAGTTTTTTCAATGTAACGGTAACGAATTTTTACTTCACTTTCGTCTACCGGTTTTTTTATTCTTAATCGGTTGCAGATGTCTTTATAAGCTTCCATCCACTCCATTCCCATCTGTTCTGCATAAAAT
>CATKAP010000264.1 GCA_949746255.1 uncultured bacterium | reverse complement strand
GACAAAACGGCGTGAATCGGTATAATGGATATAGAAGGACGCTGTTACAAGACGGTCAGCCCTCCATGTTAGTCCAACAAAAATGTTGACCGTTCGGGGGACAGCCGGACGGTCAACAAGCCTTTGTGGTCAAAATCCACGCCCACACGGCGCAAAGCGCCAGGAAACGCAGCACGGCGAAAAGCCGTCTCTTCCACATCCGCATCACCTCCCCCCATTGGAACTATGCGCAGGGGTCCAAACGGTGAGCCAACCGCCTATTTGTATGTAACAGCGTCCTTCCGGCCTCATGATACCAAAAACGCCGCTTTTTGTCAATTCCCGCCGCCCCGCTCAGGGGGCGGCTTTTATAATTTCATGATGTACGCCAGCGCGTAGTACGGGGGCATATTGGGGTGGGGCTGGGAGTTACCACTTGAGTTTGATTCTGCTGTTCTCGGATCAGAACTTACTTGTACCCCAACCATAGGCGAACTGCCTGCGTGAACACTTGTTGGCAACCCAGACAATGTGTGTTTATGTTCCGGCATCTGCTCAACAGTCAGCGTAACGGTTTCGCTGCCGCCGCTGGAGCCAACAGCATGAGCGGCCCCTGCGCACAGAACGAACCTGTCCCGCAAATCCGGCGTGCCGTTGGAGCCGTCGCACAGCGCCCAGCCGCTGGGAACCGCGTCCACCGCGCCGCTCCAAATCAGAATACAGCCGGAGGGGACCCCGGAGGCCCCCGCAGCGGCCCTGTCAACGTATCCCTTTGTGGCGGCTTCGTGGTCTTGCGTGGGTTCCTGCACAGAAAGCGGCCCTGTTATGAGCCCGCCCGTCATCTGCAAATACCTCCCGTCGGCCTCCTCCTGGGTCAGGACGCCCATGCCAAATTCCTCAAGCTGCCTGTCAATCTGCAGCTGCGTTACAAATTGGTCCCCATCGATATTGATTCCATCCGCGTCAACGTTAATACCTCCGGCTTCGACTCCAGAAAATTGCAATTCAATATGGTCAGGATAAACATGAATTCCTGTCCCCAGGGTGTAATCATCGGAAGAAACTGATAGAGTACCCACTCCATCAGGGCTAAGATTGAACTGCGACAATCCATTCACGTCTAAAATGAATTCGCCGTCCACTTCCCCCCCGGCCTTTTGCAGATACCGCTCGTCAGCGGCGTCCTGGGTCATGCCGCCTGCGGGCGCTTCCACAGCCACAGCCCCGCCCTGAGCGTCAAATCCCACATACTGCCCCTCATGCCCCGCCAGCTTGTCCTGCTTCCCCGCAAGCCGTCCCTTGACCCACGCCGTAAAACGGGACAGCCCCGCATTATCCAGATACCCCATTTACGCCCCCTCCGCCGTAATGTCGTCAATCTCCGCGTTGGTGATGGACTCAATCTCGAACGCCTCCCCCAGGGCGTCCCAGGCGGTCCCGGTCCAGGCGTAGTTC
>CATKAP010000263.1 GCA_949746255.1 uncultured bacterium | reverse complement strand
TTGTAAAGTAAATTAACGGCACGCGCGGGTATAGCCGCGCGTGCCGCTTAAAATTTTCAAATTAAATACTGTACGTATACAGCACGTCATACAACGTGGAATAATAACTTCCCAAATACTTTTTTGCGACGTCGTCGGCAATATAAAGCGCCATACGCTCCGCCGAGTCGTTAATAGCAAGATAATAATCGCGCACTATAATATATCTATCCGTATAAGAAAGCGTATAATCCACTATATAACCCGTCTCTTCGTCTCCTTCGCCTCTATCCGGATAAGGCGCGTTTAAAACCAAACCGTATTCCAACTGTTCGACAATAATTTCAACTTGCCGCAAAAATTCCGTTTCGAGTTCCGCTCGTTTCTGCTCCAAAAGCGAAGACTCCTTCATTCCGTTGGTATACGCAAGTTTTTTAAACAGCGCATAATCCTGCTCTGTTTTAAATCTTAAGTCGTTTTTTTTCTTTTGAGCCGTTCTCAGAAGCTGCGTTTGAATATCGGTGAGTTTCGATATTTCGTCCTCTGTTATATCTATTATGTCAAATTTCACAGGGCACCTCCGCGCACGCAGTAACGGAATTTATTTTTTTTGCGCCTGTTAAAGTAATTTTAAAGTTTTCCCCGCGCATATGCACGGGGAAACGCCCTTTTACGCTCTTAAAAACGCGGGTATTTTTTCCGTTATAAACCTCGACTGTTAACGCCAAGCCGTCGACTATAATATAATTCAACGCTTTTTCGCCCGAAATTCCGAAGTCGATTTCGCCGCTTGTAAAACGGTATTCCCCGCCGTTTTGCAATTTGTATATACCGTCGCCGCAAAAAGCAAAAACTTCTCTTCCGCGCACCGCCAGAGCGTGTGCCGCGCAATTTATAATAAACGACGAGCCGTCCGCGCCCGCAAACAAAACGCCTCCGCTTATACATGCGTAATAATCCCCGCCCGCAGCAACCGCGCAGAAAACGTCACACGTTCCTTGCACGAATCCGAAATTCAACTTCAACAACGAATTACCGTCAAAACGAAAAAGTCCGTCCGAACAATAAAATATTAACGTACCGCCTGTAACAGCGACGGATGAAGGACTTATTTCCGACGTTGCGAAATTAACGGGCGCAACCGAAAAGTTTTCGGGATTGCCGTAAACTTTAAGAACGGTCAAACCGTACTTCCTTACAGCAACGAGTTCCGGTCCAAGATTAACCACGCTTAAAATTTCCCCTAAATCAGGAGCCAAAGAAAGCCACCCCGCACCAGATATCCCTTCTTTCCAATCGAATGCGCCGCCTTCTCCCGACCACCGCAATTTAAATTTGTCCGACGAATCCGCGCCGAAAAGTCTGCCGCAACGTTTCACTCCGCAAGAGAGATTAAGCGCGGTATTTTCAACTCTTAATCCGTCCGCACCGCAAAGTAGGCAACACCCGTCCGCCGCAACACAGGTTATCCATTCGCCGTTTATATTTTCATGAAACCAGAACGGTCGTTCCGCAGGAAAACTCATAAATTGCGAATAAATTAAACCGTCTGCGGAAACGTAAACTTTTCCTTCCGAACACACAACAAAACAATCCCCCGACGGAGAATATACCGCAAGTCCTATTTCAGAAAAAACCTTATCCGATATCTTCCGAGCCGAAAGAGACGGAAATATACTGCGGTTAACGGCTTTACAACCTACCGAAACAGCGCCTGTTTGCGAAACCACGTCCACACGCTTAAATAGCGTTTTATAATAAGCCGAATATCTCATACCCACCGCCTTGCCGCAACGCATGTACCGTGTAATTTTAATTTGAGCCTTGAAATTTCGGCGCGGTAACGCTCCTCCCACATCTGAGAAGCCGAAGTTTCGCCGTTAATCAAAAAATATTCCGCCAAAACACCGTAAGAAAACACTCTGACGCCTATTTCCTCACCATAAGAAGATTTGCCGTCCAGTTCCTTTTTTTCGGGCGGATAAGAATATGTAACGGTTAAAAACGGAGAATTGACCCGAATATATAGCGGAAATAACGTATATGCAACTTCCGCGCCTCCAACCTTTACGTTTAAAATTTTTAAAACGGGCGCGGAAAATTTGTTAAAATAAAACATACCCGAAACAGAAGACAATTGTTCTTCGGTTACAAGTTCAAATCCGTTACGCGAGAGTTCGTCCTCCACCGCGTTATAACAAAACAACAAAGTCTGAACAGTTTCCTGTTCTTCGTCAGTAAAATCTTTACACTCTTCAAGCGAGGAAGCAAGAGCACTTCTCCCGAGAATTTTTAAAGCGTCTGCAATTATATATCTGACTTTCATAATCCTCCTTTTTAAATTTCGGGCGCCGTGCCGTATGCGCGGCGCCCGTTTTATCGTCATACGTGTCGCCTGTTTATAAATTATAAAGCATACCCTGACCGCAGGGTTTTTTACATATGAGCTCCGCATATTTAACAAGCGTGGCGCCGTAAGCCGCTTTCCCCGGTATCTGCTTTAAGATTTTTCCGTCCTCGTCCTCCAACCACTCCCAATCGCAAAGCTGATTTAAAGAAAAGTCGTCGGTGTTTACGAACATTATTCTGTCGTCGGGGCAATACTTATCCGCATAAACGGGTACGCCGTTCACGGAAACGGTTCCGACGCCCGCATTTACGTCCATAGTGTTTACAACCCTTCGGCTTTCGGATATGAGCGCGGCTATTTTTCTGCGCGTTTTAAAAGAACAAATCAACATATTAACCTTGCTGTTGAAATTTTCCTCCAGACTATCCATAACTTCGCAAAGTTTTTCCTCCGTAAGAGATTTTGCGGCGTCAACTTTATAAGGCGCGAAATACGGTTCGGAAACTTTATTGTAACCGTATAGCGAAGCGGAATCGAAAATAGCGCCCAAACCGGTAAGTTCGTTATCTTTCGAACCGTGGGGGTACATCTTTCCGTTGGCTATCACGTCGGTTACGACTTTTGAAAAGGTAACCGACGGCGTTTTACGGTTAACGGCGGTAATAACAAGTCCGTAACTGTCGTTTGCGCTTGCCGCGTTAAGCGGCACAACGTCCACAGTCATGCCCACAAAGTAATCTGCAACCCTGTCCACCTTATATTCATAGTCGGTAATATCCGAAACTATTTTACACATTTCGCCCGAACCGTTCCCGAAAAGCATGCGCTGAAAATTTTGTTTTGCGCTCGCCACAAGACCTTCCATTTCCGCGTTCACGAGATTTACAAACGCTCCCGCAGAATCGCGCGAGGCGCGCATGGCCTTATCGCTGATTTCAATTGTTCCGTACAAATTTTTTAAAGGTACGGATATAGAAAGATAGCGATTTTTGTACGGGGCGGGCAAATCCCCGTCCTCCGCTCCCGCAACCACGTTACCGCACGTTCCGCGCACTACCGCCATTTTCACGTCTTTTCCGTACACGTTGTCGGCGTTTTTTTCTATCGCCGCAAAAAATGGGGAAATTCCGTCGTTCAACTGCGCCGACACGGCTTCCAGATAATATTCTTTTAACGCCTTATCGGCATTCTCCATAGTAAGCAATTATTTATTCTCCTTTATCAGTAATTTTTTAAAAAAGTTTCCGCAAGTACGCCCGCTTCCTTAACGGTCTTGGGCGAGTTTTTCGGAACGGAGGCGCAAACACCTCCGGAAATAAGAGGCGCGCTTTTATTGGTCGCAACCGACTTCAAATAATCTTCTATAACAGCTCTTTTAATTTCCTCGTCCGTACACGCCGCCTCCTTTATATCGCTTCTTTCCGCGCCGCGCGGAGAGGGCTCGCTGTTAACTAACGCAACCTTATTCCCCTCTTCGAGTTCTTTAAGCCGTTGACTGCGTCGGGTGAATTCGGCTTCCAAACTCTTATACGCGGCAAGAAGGGCGCTTGCACTTTCGAATTTACCGTAATCCGCCGCGGCTTTCTCTACTCGTTCCGCCTTTGCGGTATCCGCCGTACACGGTAAATTTGCAACGTTATCCTCCTTGTAAACGGAAAGTTCTTTAATATTATTATCGTTGTTCAATTGTCTTTTCCTCCTTTATTTTTCTCCTATGCACCGCCATATGCCCGCATATCCGCGCTTCCGCTTCCTCGGAAAGTTCTTCCGTAAGCAAAAACGCCGTATGTTCAAAAATATGCGCGTTGTGGTCGTCGTAAGTTTTAACTTCGCAGTCTGTTTTAATCATTTTAAGATTCTCTTCTCCCGCCCGAGCGCGTTGAAGTTCGCTTAGATCCCTTCCGCCCGAAAGCGAGCCGTAGCCCAAAAGCTCCAGAATTTTATTTTTTGCGGAAACTCCGAGTTTTCCGTTTTCATCCTCAAACAGACCTTTATCTAAAATTTCGTAAATAACCGTTCTTTTCTGCGCCGGACTCATGTTAAGGTCGCTGTCGGCTTCAATGGTAACGTCGTCGGAAGAAATATCGCTCCCCTTAAAATAAACCAGACTCAAAGCGTCGTTTTCACCCGCATATTTTATAAGGCGGGTATCGGTTGCAAACTGTCTGTAAAGCCGCAATATATGCCGCCCTACCGCCTTAAAGGCTCTCTTTATACTCTCATATGTATTGTTAAGGCGCATATCGTCCTGATCGATAATAAGCTGTAACCCCGTAGCCGAAGTTATACCCGCAAACCCGTCCGCATTTTCCGACAAATCGCCGGTCCCGGCTATTTTCGAAAACTCGTTTAACAATTCTTCTTCCTCTTTGAAAAACTCGTCCGGCACGCTGCCCATAGTAAGCATTTCGGGCGGAGCAGACCCCTGACGGTAAACCAATATCTTTCCGGGCGCAAGTCCGTCTTCTATAAGTTCGTCGGTATCCACGGAACCGTCCTCCACGGCAACGGTACCCATCGCTATGCGGTTTAAAAATTCGTGCTTACGGTTTTTAACGGCGTTAAACGCGCGTTGCAAAGGAATAAGACGGTCAACTACGCTCGCCCCGAAAAAACATCCGGCAACAGGTACGGAAATCTGCTTGACGAAAGGATATTCTCTTTCGCCGCCGTCGCCGTTGGCGTACGGTAATTCGCCGTCGTACAAAACTTTGCCGCCCGCAACCGTTGTAAGCCTTCCGTTTGGCAAAGCGCACGTCGGCAGTTCGTGACGCTCTATTACCAATTCGTATCCGTACTTCTCGCGTCCGCTATTGCCGTACCCTACGGGTGAAGAATTTATTTCCGCAATACTTCTGCCCGCAAGTTTTACGCCGTAACTGCCGTATATATCTTCGACAGGCAAAGCTTTAGCATGTATAATGCTGGGTTGTCCGCTCAATCTCTCTTCCGAAAGGGTAAAAGGATAAATTTCAAACGGGCTTACAACTTCCACATTTACGTCGCCCTCCCTTATGGAAGAGCCGTTTTCATATTTTCCTATAACTTTACCCGATTTCCCGTTCCAGGTAACTTTATAAAAGACGGTGCCGCAAATTTCCGACCACATAGCGGCCTGGGAAAGCTTACCTTCCATATCGCAACTTTCCTGCACGGCGGAAAGTATCGCCGAAGCAATCGATGCGGAATGTCTGTCGCTCTCCTCCCCGGAAGCTGCTCGCACCACAAGCGCGGGACGTATGCGCGAAAGCTTTGAAAGACGCGTATCCATAATGGGAGCAATATGATTAAACACCCGCCTGTCTTGCCAATAATAATTTTTTTCCTGTTCTTTTATTTCCCCTGCGGAGTCTAACGCGCAATACTGTTTGCCTTGCACGAAATTCATATTAAGTTGCCAGCCGCGTTCCAACAGTCTCCGTTCTTCCTGTCTTTTCAAAAAATCGTTTTCAACCTCTTCCGCAAGTTTTTCTTCCGCCGTTTTACTCCTGTTTTCCATTATCCATCTCCTTTAATTTTTGTAAAAGTTTTTGTTTTTCGGCTTCGAGCTCCTCGTCGGAAAGCTCGTTTTCCCCGTCGCCCATCAACATCTTCATGGCTTTTATATCGGGCGGAATATCCTTTTTGGTAACTTTTCTTTTGACAAGGGTAAGTTCGCCGTCCTGCATTGCGTATTCCTCGGTAACTTCTCCGCAACTCATACCGGTAGCGCACTTTATAAGCGCACTTTTCACAATGTTGTCGTTCAGTCTGAAACACCTCCTTTTTGCTTTCTCATTCTCCGCCTTTTATCCAAGGCTACGGGCGAAATTATTTGCGATCTTTCCGTCGGGCGAGGACGCGTCATTATGTAATACCTCAATTCGTCCAAACAGTGGTCGTCCTTTTTAACGGGCATATCGCCGGAAGCCCAAAAATATCGTCGGAATTCGTCAATCATATTTATACATTCGGGAAAAATATATAAATTTCCCTCTCCGTTTCCCTGCCTCAAAAAAGTTTTAACGCGCGATATCCCCGCAAATATGTCTTTGTTAACGTTGGTATTAACAAGAATATCTTTCTCGCGGAACAGTTCGGCAACGCTCTTGTTGCACGAAAGTGTGCGTTGATTCGCCGCACTGTCTATAAGAGCGGTTATTCTGCCTCTCGAATCTGTTTTCCAACCCAGCCTGCGGCTTATTCTTTTAATAGCTTCCGCATGTTCTTCCACGTTTTTTCCGCTTGCAAACCACTCGGCGACCACGTAAACGTTACCGTCCCAATCCACGCAATACCAATGCGCCGAAAGAGGATTATTCAAACCGGGGTCAATTGAAATTATGTCCTGCCATTCCGCCGGAGGTTCGAAAGGTTTTTTTATAACGTGTACGTTTTCGTCGAACTCGGGATACACAAGTCCCGCCCCCTCCGTAAATTTTCCGTCGCGGCGCACGTCCAAAGCCGACTGATCGAGAGCGCTTTCCAAAAGTTTTATTTCGCTTTTCGGCAAATAAGGATTGTCCCGCCAACTCATAAATTCATGCCATACTTCGGGGTTACGTTTGGTATTCATGAAGATTTCGTTGTAAATAAATGTTTTGCCCTTCAACGGAGTCATAGTTCCGAAAATATCACCGCGCCTATCCATAACGCGAAGCACGCATTCCTCGTAAATATCCCGCGGAGGCTCCTCGTCAAACCACACGAAATCAAGAGAACTGCCCTGAAATTTTTCTCTGCCTTGGTCGCAGCTTCTGAACCCGAGCGTCGAAATGCCGCCGTATACGTTTTTTATTTTTATTTGGTCTATAATTCCGTCGGCGGGACAATCCTTTCTGCCCTCAGCCATAATTATACCGGCAATCCAGCTCCGCGGAAGGTAACGCAAAATTTTAGCTTGCGCCACGTCCCGCTGAACCTGCCGCGAAAGCGAAACGCTCCACCCGAAAGAATTTTTTCTGTTCTTACGGTACGGATGAACGCCCCTTAAAATCCAAAGACATTCAACGGCTCCGCATTCGGTTTTCCCCGAACGGTTGCCTCCGAATACCCAGCGGTTACGCTTTTTGCACTTATGAAAAATAATTTGTTTTTTATGTTTTTTTCTGCCGGAATTATACGCGGCGAGTAAATTTTCGGACTTTCTTTTTTTAAGTTCGCCGTTTATTTCGGCGATTCGCTTTAAAATTTCTTCCCTTTCCATAGCTTTTATGACAAAATAAGTGTTTTTTCTCCCTTGAAGCATATTTATAATGTGAGAGTATGAAATATTTTAAGGCGGCGCTTTTATTCGCGCTTATTACCTTAATATCCGTAATACCCTGCTTTACCCGTACAACCGCAAGCGCGGACGTAAAACTTTACGCCTATGCGGAAGAAGCCGGTAAAACGTATTTTTGCGCCGATAAAAAGTTGGAAACGGCGCTCTTTGCCATACCCGAAACTTACTGTGCGGAAATAATCGGCGAAGAAGGCGAATGGTACAAAGTTACATACGCCAGAGACGAAGGCTCGTACCGCGCGCTGCGCGGATTCGTACTAAAAAACAGCGTGCTCGTTTCGGAAACCGCTCCTCATAATACATATCTGAATATGACGATAACCGTAGTGTACCGCACAGATTCGGCTACGGGTTCATTACCCGCTCTCGGCGAAATAGAAGTTTCCGCGGCGTACTACGGCGAATATAAAGCCGGTCAAACCGCCTACTCTTACGTATACTGCAGCGAAAGTTTCGGTTATGTTCCTCAAACCGTAACAGATTTTCCTTTGAACGAACTCCCGAAAAAAACTCCTGTAACCGTTCCGGAAGAAACCGACGGAGCCGCGCGTTTAATAACGGCGCTCGCAGTAACCGCTGCCGCGGCAGCCGCTGTCATTATAATTTTCGTAACGGGCAAAAATAAAGTTCCCAAACTTAAAAACGCATCCGTAAACGAACGTTAAAAGATACAATAATAATTATCTATTAACCTCAATGCATCCGAAAATCTTTCCGTTCTCCGTGCGACGCGCTGAAATTTTACGGCGGCTTTTCTAATCAACTTCCTTGTTTTCTCTTCTTCTTTGGCAAGCCCCGTTCTCAAAAGACCGTAATAACGCAAAGCTTCCGCTTCTTCTTTCGAAAGTTTTTTCATTGCGTCGTCCATATAATTCCAAAATTCGGCTAACTTCATTTTATATTCGATTACAGAAATTATCTTACGCGCGCAATTTTCCGCGTCGAGTTCCGCAGGCGACAAAGCCAATTTCAACGCTACGCCGTTTAACATTTCTTCCAACTTTTCCGCGG
Organism: uncultured bacterium; assembly: GCA_949746255.1. Lineage (GTDB taxonomy): Bacteria > Bacillota > Clostridia > Christensenellales > Borkfalkiaceae > Coproplasma. The sequence continues at coordinate 2,011 of CATKAP010000263.1, read as the reverse complement.
AAAAATAAAACTTAAACAATCTTTTTCTATTCATAAAACCTAAAAAATAAACATTTGTTTTTTTATTTACAGCTTTATTATAAACGCTAAACTTGACAAAAAACGCATAATTAAAAAATTTTTTCAATTTTTTTCAAAACTTTTGCGTGACCGAATTAAACGCCGTTATATTTTAAAACGGTTTACAATAAAAAAAAGGTATGATATAATTTAAAACGTGAAAAGCTTAAAAATCATTACAACTTTATTATCAGTCGCAGTATGTACGGCGGGCGTTTTCGGAAGCGGCGCTGCTGCTTCGGCGGAATCAAACGTAACGTTTTATCCCGAAAACTTCACCGAATATGTTGACGGAAACGTAACGGAAATTACCGATTTCGCAGTAGGAAAAAATTGTTACGCCGTAGCGGACGGAAATAAAATAATAGTTATAGAGAGCGGCACACCTTCTTTCTACAATGCAAATTCCGCGGTTACCGCGCTTGATTGCGTTTATGACGAAGAAAACGGCTATACTTTCTTTTTCAAGGACGGCGACGATAAAACTTATTCTCTTCCCGAAATGAAACCGGCCGAACATGTTTTCGCCGCAATATCAACCATTTACACTACGGAGGACGGTGAGTATAAACTGTTGGATTCAGCCGTTCACTTCTGCCCCGCAGACGGCACCGTTTATCAACAAATAACCGAAAACGACGCAACTTTCACTTTGATAAAACTTTTCGAAGGCGTATTGTATGGGGTTTGCGGAAACCAACTGTTTAAATTTGATAAGACCGATTCAGAAAAACTCACGCTTGATTTTACCGACTATTCATCAGCGTCAAGCATTCCCATAGGCAACACCATAGAAAAACTGAAAGGATTCAATACGGAAAAACTATATTTCGTCACTCTTAATGACGGTGCATATCTGACGGAAATAGACCTCAACATGGTAGCGCAAACATATTTTAAAGTAGATAAAACTTATAAAATAGGCGTGAACGAAGGATTTACGGCAGGAAAAAGCGCAATACTTTTAGGTACGACAGGAACCGACGGCGAAGTTTCGCTTGTAGCATTCGGCGGCAAGGCATATATAATGCGCACGGAAAATACTTCTGCAATAGAAAAAAACGCAGTTGCAACAACAGAATTCGATACGGCAACGGTAAGTATCGCTTCTGCCAGCGCATATTCCTCTCCCCTCGTTTCAGTAGGCACAAAACTTTTTGCTCTCGAACCGGGAGCAAAAGTTAAAGTTCTCGGCAAAGTAACTATGGCTACCGCGCAGGAACTCCACCGTGATTTTTACTTAATTGAGTATATGAAAGACGAAACGTCGCAAAAAGGTTTTGTTCCGTTCGGATATATTTCAGAATTTAAATATAACGAAAACGGTCCCAATGAAACGCAAGACCCGGAAGCCACGTATGAAAACACCGTGAAAACCGTAGTTTTAATTCTTCTGGTAGTTCTCCTTGTACTAATCGCAATCGGATACCTTACATGGATCGCAACTTCCAAAAAGAATAACCCCGATAAAACTGACGAAACAAAATAATTTGCGTTTAAATTACCAAAACCGCCGCGCTTTTCATTAAAGTACAAAGCGCGGCGGTTTTAATATATAAAATAAAACACAATAGCAAACCGATTAGTTTAACAAAAATTACTAATTCGCTTGCTTTTTATATTATCGTTTAAGTTAGCAAACCCTACCTCTTCATAATTTTAATTTTGTATCAAAACCCTTTAAAAATGAGTTGACATAAAAATTATGTTTTGATATAATTTCTTAGCATTGAGTTGTGCAGACTTTTTTTTCGCACAATTCGCATTAAACGCGGGTGTAGTTCAATGGTAGAACACTAGCCTTCCAAGCTGGTTGCGTGGGTCCGATTCCCATCACCCGCTCCAATAAATCAGCGCGCATTAAAAAACGCTTATGCGCCCGTAGCTCAGCAGGATAGAGCAACGGCCTTCTAAGCCGTGTGTCGGGGGTTCGAGTCTCTCCGGGCGCGCC
>CATKAP010000262.1 GCA_949746255.1 uncultured bacterium | reverse complement strand
TATTGTGCCGCAACAAAGAAATGCTATCTGCCATTAACAAGCAGCGGCGAAAAAGGGCAGCTTATTGAATACATAATAAACCCTGAACAAATATTAAACGATATAAAATATGTTATCGTGAGTAATTGCGCCCATCCATTAATTGTCGCTCAGCTCGCTCACGAGTTTAAAGGCTATTATGAAGTTGTAAGCTATCTTCCTAACCAAAAAATAACTGAAAACGCTTTAATATATGATAGCGAAGAACAAGCTAATGAAGCTCTAAATAACCAGCCAAAATGGGTAAAAGAACACCATAAAGTTAAACAAATTATCGGACGTCACGGCTGTTGGCGATTATTATAAAATTTTAAAATAAGGAGAACAACAATGAATACCTATCAGGAATTAAAAAACAGGCACCAAAAAGAAATGGATGCGTTCCCTCTCGGCGCGGCATTTAGCAACGAGCAATTTGAAAAAATGATGCAGAAATGGGGATTAACGGTTAACGATACCGATAAAATATGTTTCATTGGCGGAGGTTGCTTTATTCGTAAAAGTGATAAGGAAACCTTTTTTAATATGCTGAAAAAATTCAATGACGAAACAAAAGCCGCAATTGACGCAGACAAAACCGGCGACGGTTTTATCTATGATATGTTTTATTACGAACTCGCAAACCACGAATACTGCATCACATACGAATATGACGAAACTTTTGACGCACTTGGATTAACCGAAGAGCAAGTTTTAGCAGATAAACGCTTATTACACGGATTAAAGAAAGCCGAAAAAGAATATTTAAAAATCTGCGATTAAAGGCAACTGCTATGAACAAATACGGTTATAAAGTCTGTTATAAAAAGCAAGGCAAAGAGAAGTTAAAAATCTATCTAATAACCAACGCTTACGACCTTGCTGAATGGCACATACGCTGGTATAAAAAACACACACCCACGGACAAACAAAATAACTGTCTATTAAAAAACGTGCTTTGGTTTATCGTTCCTATAACCACCTATGCAGAATACAAACATTTATGGCGCGACGTTCCTTTCTAAAATGGAACGGCTTTTTTAATTTATAACAAAAATTTAAAGCAAAACAAAAATAAAAAATAAAAGGAATTTAATTACAATGATTAATTTAAATCTTGAAACCACTTGCCCCGAGCAGGTGAAAATCAAAACATTTTTAGAAAACAACGCAAGCGAAATACTTGCAGATAAAATCATCAACGGCGTGAAAATTGAAAAGAACGGTAAAACGCTTATCAATAAGAAGAACCTCACCACCTTTATGACATACGCCGAGGAAGAAGTATTGAAAACAATTGAAGAAAAACAGCGCAAAGGTTATCAAGCACGCTGTATAGATGACGCAACCGTTTATGGCTGGGCTATTCACTACTTCGAGGAAGATAGTATTGAGGGCAAACTCTACAATGAGGACGGTACAGAATATCAGCCTCCTAAACCCGAAATAAAAACTTCCTGCGGTACACAATCCACTACTACATATACGCCGCCTAAACCTGCACCGAAACCGCAATTAAATATTTTTGATATGCTGTCTGAAAATACCGAGCAGAAATCCGCGGAATCAGCGGAAACGACAGCCCCGGCACAAACGGAAATCAAAACAGAAAACGAAACCCACAGAATATATTCGCAATACTGCGCCGTACAAAAGCAATATCCCGAATTTGTTGTTGCGTGGAAGTTGGGTGACTTTTATGAGATATTCGGTGACGATGCAATTAAAATCTCCGACGACCTTGATTTGACTTTAACAAGTAAAGACATTGGTCTTGAAAAACGTATTCCGCTTATAGGCTTCCCTTGCCGTGAATTAAAAAACTACATTTTAAAAATAGTTAGCCACGAACACAAATTAGCTGTTGCGGAAGCGCGTGATAACATACGCCGCTTTGTATATCAGCATAATCAGGTTGTCGAAATTGATACAGGCGAAATACTTGCCGACGAAATAGAAGAATTAAGCGTTGAGGAAATGAAACAGTTTGATAGCGAATTGGGCGAAACCGAAGAGCTTATGACTGTTTCAAAACTTATAGGCGAATCGCCCGACGAAAATGATGCACCTGACCTGCTCAATATTTCCACCGAAGCCGCCCAACCCGAAATAACAGACGACGATTTTGATATAGAAAAAGAACGTCAAGCTGCAAAGGCGTTTGACGTGGAAGCAATGATAATTTTACAAGAACTGTTCGACAATAAAATTACAATCGTTTAAGGAGAAAGAAAATGACTATTGACGATATAAAACCTATTCCTAAATACATATTAAAACTTATCGAGAAAAAAGATAATAAAGTTTATAGTGAACCTAACGGCACAACACGATTTTATTCTTACTTATCCCGTTTCAAAAAGGAAATCATAAAAATCACTGTTGCCGTTAAACACTATAAGGGCAAACGGTATTATAAACAGGTTGCAATCCACGGCTTAAATGCCAAAAACTGTTTTGCAAGGGATATGCTCGTTTACTATATAGGCGGCTACCACGTCGGTTGGTTTTCGGAGGGAATACAAAAATATGAAAAATGGTACGAGGACGGTAAATGGTATCTTAATCCTGATAAAAGATTCGATCCCTACGCTCCTATTGTTAACCGCAGTTACATACTTAAATTCCCTGAATTTAAATATAGTGCTGCAACGGAATATAAATACGTTGATATATTTAAATACTTGCGTTTATACAAACAGTATCCGCAGGCAGAATTATTAGTCAAGTTTGGTTTATCGGCTTTTGCAACAAGCAAGCAGATTTTACGAGCAACAGTCCAAGATAAATCTTTTAGGAAATGGCTTATCAATAATAGAGCTGAAATTGCTTCGTCAAATTATTACGTCCATACGCTATTGCTTGCCTATAAAACAGGTAAACCTCTTAGAGAAACGCAGGAATTTGAACTCTTTAAAAAACATCTTACAACAGATTCAAGCTATACGCAGCTCCGTATTATTTTTAAAAATGATATGGAGCGTTTTTTTCATTATATCAAGAAAAACAACACTGAACTGCGTTCATATAAAGACTACTATGACGCATGCGTTTATTTAAAACTGAATATGGAAGAAGATAAAAATTTGCTTCCCCACGATTTCAGACATTGGCACGACGAACGCATAGAACAATATAGAACACTGTGGTATGCCGAACTTGAGAAACAACGCAAAGAACGGCTTATCGAAGAAGAAAAAGAACGCGCTAAGAAAGTTTCTCAATTCAAAGCAATATCAGAAAAATACTCGCCGCTTACAGGTTGCACGCAAAACGGATTAATAATCGTGATTGCAAGCTCCCCCGCGGACTTAGTAAAAGAAGGGCAAGCTCTTAATCACTGCGTAGGCGGTATAACATATACGAACAGAATGGCTGATGGAGAATCGCTAATATTCTTTATTCGTAACGCAACAACGCCTGAAATTCCATTCGTTACACTTGAGTATTCAGTCCAGAAAAAAGCTGTATTACAGTGTTACGCATACGGCAATAAAAAACCAAACGATACGGTTATGAATTTCGTAAACAATATTTGGTTACCCTACGCAAACAAACAATTAGCAAAAATAAAAAGAACAAAAATTAAAGCCGCATAAGGAGAAAAAATATGAATAACTATTTTAGAATTACAGGTTACTATCCTGCAAAAGACGTATGCTTTATTGCCGACAGCAACGGGCTGTTTAAAGAACTCTGGGAATTTAGCGCATCACTTATAAGTAAAGGCATAAAAGTCCTTGAAGTCGGGAATGACCAGAAATTTAAATACGGCAATATCGAACCCGCGGAAGCAGATACGGAAAACATAATTCTGCGTGCTTGCGCCAAAGGTCAGCCCAAATATATTAACGGCGACGTCAATATAAACGGCAAGTGTTATACACCGAAAGCATAAACATTTTGTCTTTCGTCTGCTTCGGTCTATCACAAAGCGTTCGGCTTGTCAAATGCAAAAAAATTGTTGCCATTTCATTAGTGGTATTTATACACAATTTTTTTCCTTACGCATTTGACAGGCCGATTTATATTTAAAGAAATTCGCACTTAACCGCTTTGTGATATTGCCCTTGCGCCGAAAGGCAACAAAAAAATATTTAGGAGATAAAGATTTATGAGAGGACAAATATCAATTTTTGATGGCACAGAGCAATCATTATTAAACAAAAATATAAAGCTCATTCAAGAATTTGAAAGAAGTGCTTTAATGCGTAATCCACTTGGATATGTAGTTGGATATAGCGGCGGTAAAGACAGTGACGTACTCGTCAGCTTATTTATCAGAGCCGGCGTGAAATTCTGTATAGTACATAACCACACTACTCTTGATATGCCTGAAACCGTTTACTACATTAAACGTAAATTTGCAAAATGGGAACAACAGGGAATCCCTTGCAAAATCTATTACCCTAACACAAATTTCTGGTCTTTATGCCTTCAAAAGAAAATGTTACCACAACGGCAATTCCGCTTTTGCTGTGCTATGCTTAAAGAAGCCCAAATCCCAGAGCTTAAACAATCTGTACGTTCCTTTGGCGTTCGTAAAGCAGAAAGTAAAAAACGATTATTATTACGCGATAGTATAGAAACTCGGAACAGAGAAGACTATTCCGATCAACAACGCTTTCATTTCGACGATACCGAGCAAGTAAAAGAAATAGGTGCTTGCTATACAAATAACTACTTCATTGTAAATCCTCTTGCATATTGGTCTGACGACTATCTATGGGACTATATCGAGAGTGAAAAAATTGAAATTAATCCACTTTACCACTGCGGGTTCAGCCGTATAGGTTGCATTGGCTGTCCGATGGCAGGCGTTGAAGGCAGAATTAAAGAATTTGAACGTTACCCAAAATTCAAAAATCGCTTTATAAAACTTTGTAATGACATAACGCAATTACGCAACATACAAACTACCAACAAAAAATCATTTAAAAGCGGTACAGAATATTTTGAATGGTGGATCAATAACGGAAAATCTATTAACGCAGAAGAATACAACTTATTCAGCTTTGGAGAAGAAGTATGAAAAAATCAAATGGACAACAACTTTCACTTTTTGATATTACATTAGAACATACAATAACAAATATAGATATAGAACCGCCGACAGTTAGCGAACCCATTACAACGGAAAACCCTATTGTCGGCAGTAAAAATTTGTGTCCTTACCCTATACCAAAAGTTGATGATATAATCAAAATCATAGACCGCTCCGCGTATAAATTAAGTAGAGGCGATTTAATTACTACAGTATTTGAATGCGGCGCATTGGCTATATCTAATATGGTTGATTTGACTCAATATGATGAGCGCGAACAACGTTATAAGGAAATAATGAAAAAATATAGCCCCGACGAACGTAAATTGATTTCAGACATATTCAGCAAGATATTTGCGCTCTCTTCGTCTGTCGTTTATGATGACGGTACATTCGACGACTACTTAGGTGAACTGTTTATGCGTTGCAATCAAGGCAATAAACACGCAGGGCAATTCTTTACACCATTTCATATTTCTAAAATGATGGCTAAAATGACGATAACTGATGAGGACATTAAAAATGGCGAAATTATAACTGTATGCGATCCGTGCTGTGGCGGAGGCGGTTTAGCTATGGCTGCACTTGACGTACTTAAAAATGATTATAAAGTCAATTACGCTATGGACTGTTTTATCGAATGCGCTGATATAGATATTCGTTGCGTGCATATGACATACCTACAATTATCCCTTGCTGGCGTTCCTGCCATCATTAAGCATCAAAATACTTCAACCCAAGAACTATACAGCGTTTGGAAAACACCCGCATTTATATTCCAATATCCGCGGTTTTGCAGATTTCAATAAAGCGATAATAAATTAAAATTATATAGTAAAGCAAAAGCCGGGAGTTTTTAACTCTCGGCTTTTGTTGTGCTGTCTTTACTTACATACAATCGAACTAATTAAAATACTAATCACTAAAATTTCAACAATAAGAAAACATATTCAAATTACATAATTTGAGGCGGTTACATTTATGTAACCGCCTTATCCTGACACCCTTCATATCAACGTTTCAAATTATAAACTCGATAATGCTCTCATTACCAAATCAATATCCTTATTCTCCAATTCGTGAATAATATGTAAATAGGTTTTCTGAGTAGTCGTCATACTCGCATGTCCCAAACGCCGCGCAACGCTGGCAATTGTAACACCCGCGAATAAAAGCAATGACGCATGCGTATGTCTTAACCCGTGAATAGATATCACAGGTATTTGCGCTGCTTTGCATCTTCTAAAAAGTAAATCATTTACAGTCGAATTATACACGCTTTCACCTTCTTTAGCAAAAAGTGGCTCATTTTCAGGCTTATCTTTTATCAGCTCTGAAAACTGCACGATAGTCTGCCAATCAAGTTGAATCTTTCGCACTGACGATTTGTTTTTAGTAGGAAGAAAGCCACCATTACCTTTATAATCCCACGTTTTATCTACAGATAAACTTTGATGAGGGAAATCAAAATCCTTAGGCGTAATTGCCAACGCTTCCGAAAAACGCAATCCCGTTTTTGCAATTAAAAGTATAAGCCAATCAAAATTTATTTCAGACGTTAGATTAAGAGATTTTAAAAGCGAATGCAATTCAAATTGACTTAAATACTTGGGCTTTTTATCCCGCGGGGTTTTACCTTTAATAATTGTTTTTCTCGTGGGATCTCTCGCAATTAACCCTTCATCAACAGCATCAAGGATTGCCCCTTTTAACTGATGATGAAAATCCATAGTGGTCTGACGCTCGTGACGTCTGGCATAATCGTTCATAAGTTTTTGATAAGCAACTCTATCTAAATCACAAAGCCGCAAGTCAGGTACTAATCTACGCAACCAATCAAGCGCAAGATAATACTTATCCATAGTTACTTTCCTTATAGCACCTTCCTTGTACACTCTAATCCAACGTGCAAAATAATCACAAAATAATTCTGTCTTTTCTTCTTTTTTTGTCATAAAAATCCTCCGTAAAAATCTTTTAATTTACGCTGATGAAGGGTGATAAGGTTATCCAATTTAAACAGAATGATGGCAATTGCTTGTTGCTCTGTAGTGGTTGGATACGCTATATTAACATCCTGC
>CATKAP010000261.1 GCA_949746255.1 uncultured bacterium | reverse complement strand
CGTCTGTGAATTTCTTCATCACATGCAAATCAGAGGAGCCGCACCGCCCGCATTTGTAGCGAGCACAATAGGGCTGCAGTATTGATTTCAACACAGGCGTCAGCTTCGAGTACCGGCCCATATGGGAGCCACATTTGCCGCAAAGGACATAGTATGTGGGCTTCTCCGCCTTTTTCTTTGCGAGAAACTCCCGATACTGGTCGTTTTGGTTTTTCTGTCGCACATGGTATCCCTCCGACCGCAGCGCCGCCGCAGCCTTCTGGAAGGCGGGGCCATGGTCAAAGCAGTCCGGTATGGTGTGGATGGCCTCGTGGGCGGCGGTATCCCGCACCCCGTCGGGGGAGCAGTTCTCGATGTATGTCGTCGAGAAATCCATCTCCAGCCGCCCGGAAGAAGTCCGGTGCGTGCGGCCGCAGGCGTTACGGGTCCGCCGGTTGAAAGCGATGGAAGCCACGGGTGCGGGCTTGAAGCCCTTCTGCCGCAGAATGGCCTGGGCCTTTTCCACCTCAGCGCGGATATCTGCCAGGGTCCAGATTTGGCCGCTGGCCAGATTTTGAACGGAGGATACCGCCTGGATTTTCGCCTCGGAATTGAATTCTTTTTTCATCATGCATTTCTCCCTTTGCGAAGTATGTATTCCTTGGATTGCTGTTGCCTGATGGTATGCAAAGGGGGCGAAAGCGATTTTTGGGCAGAAATGGGGGGAGCGGCTTAAAAAGCCGCCCCCCATTTTAAGAATTTGATGTTTTTAGAAAGCCGCTGTGCTGGTGCAAAGGATTACCGACTCCACAGCTTCTCCGTGGAGTGCCTGGATAAAGTGGCCGAAGCCGGTAGCCAGGGATTTGCGGTTTGCCATAATGGCGTCCTCCTTTTGTTTTTTCACTCGGCATTCCCCCAGAGGGGTTGTATATTTCTATGCGAAGGGCGGAAAAAATATTCCGACCAGAGGCTATTTTTTTTGCGACGGATGCCAGCACAGGCGCGGCCAGTATCGGGCTGCTGCGTCAGAACAAAATCCTCTGCCGCCATTTCTTTTTGCTCAAAAAACAGCCCCTCCCGGCGG
>CATKAP010000260.1 GCA_949746255.1 uncultured bacterium | reverse complement strand
GGCGCGCTCAATCGAGCGCGCCGACTTCTTTTATGGAGAAAATGTATTACACGCCGCTGTATGCGGAGAAGCCTCCGTCAATCGGCAGTACTACGCCTGTTATGAATCCCGCCGCTTCCTCGCTGATAAGGAAAAGGGTTGCGCCTATAAGTTCGTCCGTTTCGCCGAAACGGTTCATAGGGGTTGCGGCAAGAATTTTGCCCGTGCGGGCGGTGGGAGTGCCGTCCTCGTTCCATAAAAGCGCTTTGTTTTGCGCGGTGGAAAGGAAGCCGGGAGCTATCGCGTTTACGCGCACTCCGGCTTTTGAAAAGTGCACGGCAAGCCATTGCGTAAAATTGGAAATCGCGGCTTTCGCTCCGGAATATGCGGGAATTTTGGTGAGGGGGGTAAACGCGTTCATGGAAGAAATGTTTAAAATATTGCAACCGCCGCGTTCAACCATATCGCGCGCAAATTCCTGCGTGGGAAGGAAAGTGCCCATAAAATTTAAGTCAAAAACAAATTCCACGCCCTCGCGGTTCAATCCGAAGAAGGTAGTCATATCTTTATCGATATCGCCTTTGTTGTAATATTCCGCGTCGGTGTTTGCGCGCGCGTTATTGCCGCCTGCGCCGTTTATGAGAATATCGCATTTTCCGAAGTCTTTAAGTATTTGTTTGTGGCATTCTTCAAGCGACTGTTTATCGAGTACGTTAGCCGCGTATCCTTTGGCTGTTCCGCCGTCTTTTACTATTTCGTCGGCGTATGCTTGCGCTTTATCGCGGTTGAGGTCAAGAAGCGCAACTTTTGCGCCCGCCGCCGCTACAGCCTTTGCGAGCGCGGAGCATATCAAACCGCCTGCGCCCGTTATAACCGCTACTTTTCCGTTTAAATCTACTTTAAAAGGTAATTTCATAATTATTCTCCTTCGGTCATTTCAAAAAGACCGTTTATATATGCGGCGCCCAAAGCTCTGTCGTAAAGACCGTAGCCCGGTTTTCCGTCTTCGTCCCAAATATTCCTGCCGTGATCGGGGCGTACGTAGCCGTTGAACCCGTTTTTGACCAACGCTCTTACGATTGCCGCCATATCCAAACTTCCTTCCGCGGTGAGGTGTCCCGTTTCCGCAAAAGAATCCTTATCGTCGGTATAAAGTATATTTCTTAAGTGTACGAAATGTATTCTTCCCTGCGCGGCGTATTTTGCAGCCATTTTAATTAAGTCGTTGCTTCTGCCCGCGCCGAGTGAACCGGTGCAGAACGTTAAGCCGTTTGCGGTGGAGGGAATTGCGGAAAAAAGCTTGTCAAGGTTTTCTTCCGAAGAAATTATTCTGGGCAAACCGAATACGTCCCAGGGCGGGTCGTCGGGGTGGATAGCCATGTTTATTCCGCATTCCTCGCAGACGGGAATAACTTTTTTTAGAAAATAAACAAGGTTTTCAAACAGTTTTTCGTGTGAAATACTTTTATATTCGTTTAACAGCGCTTTAAGTTCGTCGGGAGAGTAACTTTCGTCCCAACCAGGGAGGTGCAGTTCGTCGGGGTTTACTTTTGCAAAATCTTCGTGCGAATATGCAAGCGAGTTCGAACCGTCTGCGTTAATATGTTTAAGCGTTGTGCGCAGCCAGTCGAATACGGGCATAAAATTGTAGCAAACGCATTTAACGCCTACTTTTGCCGCCGCACGGAGATTGTGTATATAGTTTTCTATATATTTGTCGCGCGAAGGTTTGCCGAGTTTGATATCTTCGTGAACGGGAATACTTTCTATTACTTCGAATTCGAGATTTTCTCCGTTAGCAACCTGTTTAAGGCGTTCCAAAGATTTATCGCTCCATTTTTCCCCGACGGGCACGTCGTAAACAGCCGTAACCACGCCGCTCATTGCGGGTATTTGTCTTATGAATTTTAATTTGATACTGTCGTCCTCGCCGTACCAGCGGAAAGTCAGTTTCATAAATTTTACCTCCGAAGCGCGGACTTTTTGCCACGCTGTGATTATATTATATCACATAATTTCTGCGTAAACAATTGCTATTTTTTTTGAAAATGATTGCAAAAACAACTGTATTTTAAAAAATTGCCCTAAAATGCTATAACTCTACGATTCATGGAGGGAAGTAAAGTATTTATATACATAAAAAACCGAAAATAAAATTGCCTTGATTAGTTTTCGGCGGAATGATTTAATCGGATATTTTTCAGGAGAGTATTTTTTATTCCATACAGATTGGCGGATACATTAAAAACTTTGCTTGCGCGCCGGTTACACGCAGTCTGGCGTCGGGTTGTTCGTTTACGTTGCCGATATTTTAAACTGCAACGAAAAGGTTTTTTCGGGTTTGGAAAGCGAGTCGGATATTAAAGAAGAAGCTCCCGCCGAGGGCACGGCGGTTGACAAAGTAAACCCGCGAAAAAAATTTACGTCCCCCTTAGGGGTACGTTTTTTACCGTCGCTATTGACAACTGAATAAAAAACGTTTAAAATATTTCTATAAGTTTATATTCGGAGGCAAAATGAAGGTTTTATTATTGAACGGAAGTCCGAGGGCGGAAGGGTGCACGTTTACCGCGCTATCGGTAATAGCCGAAACGCTTAACGCCGAGGGCGTGGAAACGGAGATTTTTCAGATAGGCAACAAGCCCGTTCAGGATTGCATAGCCTGCGGCGGTTGCAAGGGGAAAGGCTTATGCGTTTTTGACGACGTCGTAAACGAATTTATAAAAAAATCCGCAAACGCGGACGGTTTCGTTTTCGGAACGCCCGTATATTACGCTCACCCTACGGGCAGGGTGCTTTCCGCTTTGGATAGAATTTTTTATGCCGGAAAGGAAAATTTCAGACATAAGCCTTGCGCCGTTATAGCTTCGGCAAGGAGGGCGGGAACCACTCTTTCCTTAAACGTGATGGAAAAGTACGCGGGTATAACCGAAATGCCGATTATTTCATCCACATATTGGAATATGGCGCACGGAAACACGCCCGAACAGGTATTAAAGGACGAAGAAGGCATGCAGTCTATGCGCAATATCGCCAAAAATACGGCGTGGATTTTAAAATGCATTGAGGCGGGCGAAAAGGCGGGAATTACGGCGCCGGAAAACCGGAAAGATATCAGAACAAATTTTATAAGATAAAAATATTAAGGAGATAAAAATGTTAGGAAATTTTACTTATTGTAATCCGACAAAACTGTATTTCGGGAAAGAGGCGTTGGACGGACTTAACGCCGAATTGCCCAAATACGGCAAGAACGTGTTGCTGGTCTATGGCGGCGGCTCTATAAAGAAAAACGGAATTTACGACAAAGTAATCAAAATCTTAAAAGATAACGGCAAGAATGTATTTGAGGACGCGGGCGTTATGCCTAATCCGACCACCGAAAAACTTGCCGAGGGTATCGTCCGCGCAAAATCCGCCAAAGCAGACTTTATACTCGCCGTTGGCGGCGGTTCGGTCTGCGATTATTCCAAAGCGTTGTCTGTCTCGGTAAATTGCAAAGAAGACCCATGGGATAAATATTTTATACGTTTCGAGGAACCCGATTGTAAAATCATACCTATGGGGTGCGTTCTAACCATGGTTGGAACGGGCAGCGAAATGAACGGCGGTTCGGTAATAACAAATAACGGGCAGAAATTAAAAATAGGTCATGTTTTCGACTATTCCGTATTCCCTAAGTTTTCCGTACTAAATCCCGAATTTACTTTTACGCTTCCCAAATATCAGATGGTTGCGGGTATATATGATATAATGTGCCATATATATGAGCAATATTTTTCGGGAGAGGATGACAATACTAGCGATTATATAAGCGAAGGGCTCTTACGCTCGCTTATTCACAGCGCCGATATCGCGGTTGAAAACCCGCTCGATTACGAAGCTCGCAGCAATATCATGTGGACGGCTACATGGGCTTTGAACACACTTGTCGCTATGGGTAAATCTACCGATTGGATGGTGCATATGTTCGGGCAATCGGTCGGCGCGCATACAAACGCTACGCACGGCATGACGCTTTCGGCAGTATCCATGGCTTATTATCGCCGCATATTGCCTTACGGACTTAAAAAATTCGCAAGATTTGCCGTTAACGTTTGGGGTGTTAATCCGGAGGGTAAGAGTCAAACGGAAGTTGCGGAAGAAGGCTTGAAGGCAATGGAAGCGTGGATGAAAAAAATAGGTTTGGTCATGAATTTAACGGAGCTCGGCGTAACCGAAGACATGCTTGACGGGCTTGTAAAAAGCACGGCTGTAAAGACCGGCGGTTACAAGGTTCTGGACGCGAAAGAAATACGCGAGGTTTTTAAAGAAAGCTTATGACCATACATCACGATAAGCTCGCCTACGGTAAGCTCGCTTCCGACAGGGAAGATATTTCGGAAGAACGCATAGCCGAAATGCTTAAAGCGCTTAACGAGGATAAAAAAGAAGAAAAGCCTGAAGAAGAAAAACAAAACGGTTGAAAATAAATTCGTTTGTAAGTTATTTTAATTTTTATCGGTAAAATCAACGCCGCGCTCAATCGGTTGACTGGGCGCTGCGTTTTCGCTTAAAATATATTTCAAACCTACAATATACACGTAAGAAAGTACAAAGGAGAAAGTTTTGGGTAAGTTGCTTAAGAAATTTTTAACGCCGGTGGATATGCGGCAGGGGAAGGAGTGGAAATCCCTGTTGCTGTTTACTTTGCCCATTATTTTTTCCTACCTTTTGCAACAGGTTTACAGTATAAGCGACGCGGCTATATGCGGACAAACTCTTTCCGCGGACGAGGTTGCGGGCGTCAACGACGTTTCTCCCTTGATGTTTCTGTTTTTACAGTTTGCTTTCGGCTGTACGGCCGGATTCAGCGTTATATCTTCCGGAAGGTTCGGTAACGGAGACGAGGCGGGAGTGCGCAAATCTTTTGCGGCGCAAATAATATTAAGCGCCGTTATTTCCGTTGCTATTACCGTTATAGCGCTTGCAACATTGCATCCGCTGTTGTTGTGGTTGAACGTAACTCCTACGAACGAAAGCGTATATAACGCCGCATACGGTTACTGTTTTATTATTTTTTCCGGTATTTTCGCGCAGATGTTCTACAATTTTATATGTTCTCTTTTAAGAAGTTTGGGCGATTCTTTCACTCCGCTCGCATTTCTGTTTTTATCTACGCTGTTAAATATCGGTTTGGATTTTTTATTTATAGTCGCGTTCGGCTGGGGAGTAAAGGGCGCCGCCGCCGCTACGGTTGCAGCGCAGTTTTTAAGTACCGTTGCGTGCTTCGTTTACACGTTTGTAAAATATAAAAATCTCAGGTTGGGTAAAGAAGACTTTAAAGAAGTTTATAAGGATTTTAAATCGCATATAGCGCAGGGAATACCCCTCGGTTTGCAGTTTTCGGTGCTGGCTATAGGAATTATAGTCATGCAGAGCGAACTTGTAAGGTTTGATTTGCTTCCCGACGGAACCATGGCGGCTGGAAACCCTGCCCAGAACGGATACGGCGCGGCCTGTAAACTGGGTAATCTTTTAATGTGTCCCATGAACGCGCTTGGCGCGGGCGTCGTCAGTTTTACCGCGCAGAATTACGGGGCGGGCAATTACGACAGGATAAAACGCGGCGTTATACAGGGCACCATTATTATGTTTATAATGTATTTGATACTTGCGGGCACGGGGTTGCTTTTAACTGTTAACGGCGCGTATCAGTATATATTTCTGAGCGCGGACAAAGTAACTGAAAAGTCTATTTACTTCGGCAATAATTATGCGTACGTTGCTATTTCCTCTTATTTTTTGCTCGGGCTTTTGTTCGTATGGCGTAGCGCGGCGCAGGGAATAGAAAAACCCGTGTTTACGGTAATCGTAGGTATTACCGAGCTTGCGGCAAGAATTCTTATCTGTCTTTTTCTGCCGTCGGCCGTAAACGGAGGCCCGGTAGACGCTTATGCAAGCTGGGGTGCGTATTTTTCGCTTTGCATTGCCGATTCCGCGGCGTGGTTCGGTTCCGCTTTGGTTTTGACTTATCCCTTTGTTAAATATATTTTAAAGCAAAATTACGTAAAAAAATAAAATAAAAAAAGACCGTCGGACTTTCGACAGTCTTTTTTTATTTGTTGATATTAAGTTAAAGTTTTGTTTACCGCTTTACGCCAGCCTGAAAGCATTGAAATTCGCGTTAATTGCGGCATATTGGGGGAGAAAATTCTCTCCGCCGTTAAATTTTTGTTCAATTCTTCGGTGCTTTGCCAATAGCCTGCCGTAATCCCCGCCAAAAACGCGGCGCCCAAAGCTGTCGTTTCTATCGTTGCAGGGCGTACGACTTCGCAATTTAAAATATCCGACTGAAACTGCATTAAAAAATTATTGGCGCTCGCTCCGCCGTCGACGGCGAGACGGGTTATATTTATGCCCGAATCTTTTTCCATGGCCTCAACCAAGTCGCATACTTCGTAAGCTATACTTTCAAGGGTAGCCCTTACAATATGCTCGCGCGAAGTGCCGCGGGTAATGCCCGTAATCGTTCCCCGCGCTTCCGGGTCCCAATAAGGCGCGCCCAGGCCCGTAAAGGCGGGCACCACGTAAACGCCGCCGCTGTCTTTCACTTTGAGCGCGAGGGTTTCGCTTTTTTCTGCGGAAGAAATAATTCTGAGTTCGTCTCTCAGCCACTGAACGGCGGCGCCTCCCGCAAACACCGAACCTTCAAGCACATAGTCGGGTTTTCCGCTCGTGCATGCGGCGAGGGTCGTAACTAAACCGTTCTGACTTTTAACGGCTTTTTTCCCCGTGTTCATAAGCAGAAAACAACCCGTTCCGTATGTGTTTTTAACGTCGCCTTTATTAATGCAAAGCTGTCCGAACAGTGCGGACTGCTGGTCGCCGGCAACGCCGCAAATCGGTATAGCCGCGCCGAACAAAGCGGGGTTGGTATTGCCGTAATTATGTCCGCTTTCGTAAACTTCCGGAAGCATTTCCGACGGGATATCGAAAAGCCTCAGCAATTCGCGGTCCCATTTAAGAGTGTGTATATTATACAGCATTGTGCGGCTCGCGTTGGTATAATCTGTTGCAAATACTTTACCGCCCGTTAAGTGCCAAATTATAAAAGCGTCAATCGTTCCGAAAGCGAGTTCGCCGCGTTCCGCGCGTTCCCGCGCGCCGTCAACGTTGTCTAAAATCCATTTTATTTTTGTGGCTGAAAAATAGGCGTCGGCAACCAGTCCCGTTTTATTGTAAATTTTTTCGGAAAAACCTTCTTTACGCAGTTTTTCGCAGTAATCGGCCGTTCTGCGACATTGCCAAACAATAGCGTTGTATATAGGTTTTCCGTTTGTTTTATCCCACACGACGGTGGTTTCGCGTTGATTGGTTATTCCTATCGCCGCCACGTCTTCCGCAGTAATGTCCGCCCGTGAAAGCGCTTCGCTCGTCACTGCCATAACGGAAGCGATTATATCTTTCGGCGAGTGTTCCACCCATCCAGGGCAGGGATAAATTTGTTGTAACTCGCGCTGCGCGCATGCTGACGCTTTGCCGTTTTTGCCGAATATTATCGCGCGGGTGCTTGTAGTTCCTTGATCTATCGCAAGAATATATTTCATATTTGGATTATAACACGGTTTTAAATTATTTTCAAGTTTTGTATAAAATAATTTGGTTTTTAACGGCTTAAAATCATTTGACAATTTAATTTTACTTTGATAAAATAGCTTTTGCGCTTTTAATGTGGATTATTATGCTAACCGTGCGAAAGCGTTTTCATTATTCTAATAACGGCGTGTAAATTACGCAAATAATTTCGTTTATCTTCCTTATCGCTTTAAGGGTGGCGGTCGGGTTTGATATATTTCACAGGATTTTCCGAGTAAAAAAGGAGGTAAAAGATGCCCACTATCAATCAGCTTATAAGAAAAGGCAGAGAGAAGCTTGTTTACAAGAGTAAATCTCCCATTCTCGATAACTGCCCTCAAAAGCGCGGCGTGTGCCTTTCGGTTACCACGACTACGCCCAAAAAGCCTAATTCGGCTATAAGAAAGATTGCAAGAGTAAGATTGACCAATAAGCAGGAAGGTACCGTTTATATACCCGGCGAAGGTCATAATCTTCAGGAACACTCGTCCGTGCTTATAAGAGGCGGAAGAGTTAAGGATCTGCCCGGCGTTCGTTATCATATTGTGCGCGGCGCGTTGGATACGGCAGGCGTTTCCAAGAGAATGCAGGCGCGTTCTCGTTACGGCGCTAAAAAACCTAAGTCTTAATAAATAAAGTAAACCGAATTTTTTACGGCGCAAGCGGATTTTTCTTGCGGTAGCGTTGTAAATTATGAGAATTAAAAAACTTTACTTTTAAGATATAGGAAAAAGGAACATAGTTTCCTGAATTTTCGGGTTTTACCGTCGGAGTACAGACGGGAAAATTCGTTGAACCCCTACTTTAATTATCGGATTTATAATATATCGAACCGACGTAAAAGTAGGCAGTATTTGCGAGGACTCTCGCGGAGAAGGTTTGCTGCCCTTTTTAATTTTTCAATATCGGAAACGCGGCGCGGATTTATTCGTAAGCGATTCATGGTTTTAAAATTTCACAAAAATTTGCAAGTTCAAATTTTGTGAGCCGTAAAGCGGGGCAAGCAATAGCTTATTTAATAACTAAGATCACCCTTAAAATCTTAAAATGCTGAAGTCGATATTTTCGAGGGCGAATTTGCGCCTGTTAAGAAAATTACGGATGAGGCAATCTCACGAAAGATTTGCGGAAGCAGATTTTTGTGAACTAACTTATTTTGGAGGATTAAATTTATGCCCAGAAGAGGAGGCGTTCCCAAAAGGGACGTATTACCCGATCCCGTGTATAATTCCAAGGTTGTCACCAAACTTGTCAACCAAATTATGTACGACGGAAAGCGCGGAACGGCACAGAATATCGTTTACGACGCTTTTAATAAAATGAGCGAAAAGCTCGGCAAAGACGCTATGGAAATTTTCGAACAGGCAATGAACAACATTATGCCCGTTTTGGAAGTTAAAGCAAGACGCGTAGGCGGCGCAAACTATCAGGTTCCCATAGAAATCAGACCTGAAAGACGTCAAACGCTTGCAATACGTTGGTTGGTTATAGCAACGCGCAAGCGTTCCGAGCGCGAAATGAGTTCCAAACTTGCGGCTGAACTTATGGACGCGTACAACAACGCGGGCGGAGCCGTTAAGAAAAAGGAAGATACTCACAGAATGGCGGAAGCAAACAAGGCGTTTGCGCATTTCCGTTTCTAAGAGGTAAGTTATGGCAAGAGAATACGATTTATTGCATACCAGAAACATCGGTATTATGGCGCATATCGACGCCGGTAAAACTACGACTACCGAACGTATTCTGTATTATACCGGTATAAATCATAAAATCGGCGAAACCCACGACGGTACCGCTACCATGGACTGGATGGTTCAGGAACAGGAAAGAGGTATCACCATTACCTCGGCTGCTACGACCTGT
>CATKAP010000259.1 GCA_949746255.1 uncultured bacterium | reverse complement strand
AGCCATTACATTCTTAATTTGATCATCATTACAATCAATATTCAATTATATATAATTTACATCCACTATAAAAGGCACTAACGAATATTTCCGCTAATGCCTTCTAACTGGTTATAAACTATTTCCATGTTCCGCAACTAAATTTTAAAAATGAGTGTTTAGCACTTGAGTACTTTCTAATCTTCTGTTAACACCTAACAATGTGCATACACAAAAGCCCTTTTATTGCTGTTGGCATATCATACGGTACAATATTTTCTATATTGCACTGATCAAACATTGCATTTATCCCGGATATCTGCCATTCTTCTATGTCGTTCTCACTATTTATTAAAAATTTTATTGCGTCCCTTGCCTCTCTTATGCAGGTTTTCATAACTCTTGCATTGTTATCGTGGGCGCTTATTCTGCATTGTAGTTTATCTGGTTCTGCCTCAAGTTGTTTTTTAAACTCTTCCTTCTCTCTTTTTTCTGCATCTTCTTCCTTAAGCATTTCATCAACATACCAATAGACCAGGGCATACATTCTTTTAATTGCTATTCGACGGCTTTCGCTAAGTTTTTCTTTTTCCTTAAGTATTGATTCATTCTCCATTTTGATTACCTCTTTCTTATTTTCTATAAAAGTAAATTATTGTCTGATATATGTCATTTGAGGAAAAATTACTTTTCCACTCATAACTGATGAAATGTCATTATAAACCCTCTCGACTTCCATTTTATCTGGTAGAAGCACATTATCTTCGATATAATCCCGAAGCTGCTCTATTACGTTAACTGAAAGGGAAATAGCGTTGATATATAACTTTTCCCCCTTTTTCATTTTTTCCACTGTTTTCTTTAATGACCTGATATTATTTGAATTATACATATTACCGTCCTTTCCCTTGCTTTTCCCTGTAAGGTTTATTGCCGCCTATTCTTTATACGTCAAAACATACTGAATGGTATGCATAAAACCTATCTCTGCGTTTGAATATCTTATACCATGATGTAAATGCCTGACCAGTGCAATCATATATTGAAGGCGTTGCGTGAATTACATGGCCCTCCTCAAAATATTCCTCTGCATCCTGTTGATTCTCCAGAAAATCAGGAAGTTCCATTAAAACGACATATCCATCAATTCCATAGTCTTTTACAATTCTGTCAGTGTTTTCTTTATGAGTATATTCCCTGATAGCACGCTTTACATCTTCCATTCTGTCAATAGGTTTTCTAAGTTCTTTTAGTATTTCTAAATATTTATATGCATTTCTTAAATCATTTT
>CATKAP010000258.1 GCA_949746255.1 uncultured bacterium | reverse complement strand
TGGCGGAGAGAGAGGGATTCGAACCCCCGGATAGTTGCCCATCAACGGTTTTCAAGACCGCCGCATTCGACCGCTCTGCCATCTCTCCTTGGGAAATATTAAATTATATTTCAAAACAAAACGTTTTTTCTTAAAAAAACGATTAATTATAAACTGCATATTATTTTAACAGACGTAAACGTCTATGTCAAATGATTTTGTTTTTATTTTCTTCTTCAATCTCTAATTTCATTTGTTGCTCAACCAAATTATTCAAAGTATAGTTACGCTTTATATTTGCCATTCTGCCGGATAAACTATAACTGTAAACCTCGCCCGTCGCGCAATAAATGCAATGGTCCATCAAATCGGCTCCCGTCATACTGCAAACCGCTTGCAAATCACGCGTAAATTTATCGTCGTTGGCGGACGGTTCGCAACTTTCCTGTAAATGATTGTGCGCCGCTATAACCGCATGAGGACCCGCCGCGGATATCGCCTGGGTAAGTTCCTTAACCTCTATTTCCACATGATTAACAGAATTATTGGTAAACGGAATAATACTCTTCACTCTACCGCTTTTATCAAGACAATAAATTTCAACAATCTCGCAGAGTTTACCGCGTAATCTAAGCCTAATAAAATCTTTATAATCTTTAGCATGTTTTAAAACGGTAATACCGCCGAAATCGTTATTCACGGTTTTAGAACACAAAGCAAGCAATTTTAAGTAATACGCCACGTTAGGGCCCACACCTTTAACCGTTTTCAGTTCCTCCACGGTGGCGCCGAACACGCCCGCTATCGACCCGAACGAATTCAAAAGCGAATGAGCAAGCGGATTAGTGTTTTTACGCGGTAAAACGCTGAACAAAAGCATTTCTAAAATTTCATGTTCGTAAAGCGTATCGCCGTTGGCAAGTTTTTCATACATACGCTTTCTGTGTCCTTCGTGCATAACAAACCTCTGAGAACCGTTCGGTCAAATTACGGTAATTACCGCCGATAAGTTTCCAGACCTTAATAAACGCATTTCTAAACGTAAGAGCGCAGACGGCGGAAACCTGATTTTTAACCTCTTGTAACCTTAATAATTTTATTATAAACATTAAAGTAAACTATGTCAAATATTTTCGGTTTTTTGTCTGTTTGCGGCAAACGGCTTGACATAGAGAATTTTATATAATAAAATTATATTACTCTAATTTTTCGGATTAAAATTATGTCGGAAAAAACTAAAAAAATTTTAAAATTCACTTATTACGGCGTATTTGTGGCGACGGAACTTGCTATTTACCTAACTTTTATATGTTTGGAAGCTTCCGGTAATTATGAAACCATAATAATAAAATATGCCGGTATTTTACTATGCTTTGCCGCGGCGGCGTTAGGCTCCGTATTTAACGGAAAAGACGGGCTTGTATTAACTTGCGCATTACTTTTTACCGCCGTTTCCGATTTGTTTATTCTTGTGCTTAACAAATATTACGAAATAGGTGTTACCACGTTTATTATAGTTCAAACAGTTCATTTTTGCAGAATGTATCTTATAAACGGCAAAAAGCCGTATATATCATTGGGTATTAGGCTGGGGCTTGCCGCCGTTATAATTCTTATTCTTGGGATAACCGGTAAATTGACCGCCCTTACGGGGATTGTCGCCGTATATCTTCCCATGCTTGTAAGCAACGTAATTGAAAGCGTTTTTCTCTGTAAAAAATCCAGACGCTATATTTTATACGCTTTGGGGCTTTTTCTTTTCCTCTGCTGCGATATTTGCGTAGGTTTGGATAACTTCTCCATGCTTGGAATAACTCTTCCCGTGGGACTTAAAAACTTTGTGGGAAGCGCTATTTGGATTTTTTATCTCCCCTCTCAGGTGCTTGTAGTTCTT
This sequence comes from uncultured bacterium, assembly GCA_949746255.1. Lineage (GTDB taxonomy): Bacteria > Bacillota > Clostridia > Christensenellales > Borkfalkiaceae > Coproplasma. Next base: position 17,413 of record CATKAP010000258.1, on the reverse strand, counting down.
TCGGCTAACAAGACCGATTACAAACCTTTTTTTGCAAAAGAAAAAATTTCAACGGAAAATGAAGGATAAATTTGCGACAGCTTTATTTATTATAGCTCTGATTTTGTTTATACTTACTTTCAGCATAAGCATACCCATTTACTGCCGCTTTTTGTATTACATACAGATAAAAACGCTTAATCTGGAAAGTCTTACGGGCTGGAGTTACGACGTAATAAAAACAGCTTACGACGATGTGCTTGACTTCTGCACCCTTCCATGGGTTACGGAATTCAAAGCCGGTCAACTGAAATTTTCGGAAAGCGGCGCGGCACACTTTTACGACTGTAAATTATTGTTCAATTTAAACGCGGGCGTATTGCTTGCCTCCTTAGAAATTTTAATAACCCTACCGGTAATGCAAAAACTCAAACTTATAAAACTTCTGCCTTTAAAAGGCCACGGACCGCAGTTTTATGCGGCTGTGACGGCAATTGCGTTACCCGTAATTCTCGGCGTTATAATAGCAGTTGATTTCCAGTCCGCATTTAACGTATTTCATTCCTTGTTTTTTCCCGGAAAGGATAATTGGATTTTCAACCCCGTTACCGACGAAATAATATTGGTTATGCCCCAGCAGTTCTTTATGAATTGCGTTATAGAAATAGGCGTAACGCTTACAGCTTTTGCTTCCGCGCTCATTATTTTTGATTATATTGCCAAAATAAAAAGAGAACGAAATAAAAAACGCATATGAAAATAGAAAGATTACTCCTTAAAAAACTTGATAATACCCGCGATATCGGAGGCTTACCCGTCGAGGGGGGTAAAAAAATCAAACGCGGAATGCTCCTGCGCAGCGGAAGATTATACAAATTACCCGCCGCTACCGTTAACCAACTAAAAAATATGGGGCTTGACGTAGTTATCGATATGCGTACCGATATAGAAAGAAAAGAATATCCGAGCACTATAATAGAGGGCGTAAGGTATTTGCATTTACCGCTTATGTGCACTGCCACAACGGGTATTACGCATCAAAAAAGTATGGCGAGCACCATGCTGAAAGAGAGCAAGCGCATTAAAAGCGAATTCGGCAACGCGGACAACTATATGGTAAGCATGTATTCCATAATTCTCACAGACGGCGAAGCGCAAAAAAACCTGAGGACCTTCTTCGATTTTGTTTTAAAAAACGAACGATGCATGCTGTGGCACTGCAACGCGGGAAAAGACAGAACGGGCGTAGTAGCTATGCTTTTGGAAGGATTGCTCGGCGTTGACGAACAGCTAATAATAGAAGATTATGTGGCGACAAAAAAATTCCAGCACAGCAAACGCATATGGCAGCGCACCGTACTTGCAATATCTCCTATTCCTCACAGGTTCAAACAAATACTTTTCGCGCTTATGGACGCGAAACCGCAATATATTAAGGGAGCTATTGATATGATTAAAAAGAAATACGGCTCCATTACCGAATATTGCAAGCAAGCGCTTAATATAACCGACGAAGAAATTAAAATTTTAAAAGATAAATATCTAGAATAAAAAACCGTTCGGAACTCCGAACGGTTTTTTTATTCAACCGTAACGCTTTTAGCAAGGTTACGCGGTTTATCGGGATTTTTACGGCGTAAAACCGCCGTTCTGTAGGCTAAATATTGCACTGCCGACGAAGCGATAAAAGGCGCGAGAAATTTATCGCATTTAGGTAGTAAAACAATTTCCGCCCTACCCTCGAAATTTTCCGCAACTTCTTTTACGCACGTAATTACGGCAGCCTTGCCTTTACGCGCAAGAACCTGTTCCACCGCATTAGCGCTTTTTTCGGCAAGTTCTTTATCGGTAATGAGAACCACCGAAACGGTTTTTCTATCTATAAGAGCAAGCGTTCCGTGCTTTAGTTCTCCTGCCGCGTAACCTTCGCTTGGTATGTAGGAAACTTCTTTAAGTTTAAGACTTGCTTCCCTCGCCACGGCGTAATCGAGGTCGCGACCCATAAAATACACTCCGCGGCTTTTGGCGCACATATGCGCAAGTGTATTTATGTTTATATTTTCAATTACCTGCTTACAAAGTTCGGGAACGCAGTTTATATTTCCTAAAATATTTGTTTTAACGCTTTCATCGCATATAGTTGCGGCTATAAGGTATAACGCGGCTATTTGCCCTGTATAACTTTTAGTAGCGGCAACGCATATTTCCGGTCCTGCGGCGACAGGCACGGTCACCGTCGCCAATCGGGTAAGTTCGGAATAAGCGGAATTGGTAACGGCGACAACTTTTGCACCTTTGGCAAGAGAAAGCCTGGCGGCTTCAACCGTATCCGCCGTTTCGCCGCTTTGGCTTATCGCCAAAACCAACGTATTTTCGTTAATTAAAGGTTCCGTATACCTGAATTCGCCCGCGGTCTGAACTTCCGTAGGAATACCCGCAAACCGTTCCAAATATCGTTTACCGATAAGTCCGGCATGATACGCCGTTCCGCACCCCGTAATAATGACGCGCGAGACGTTCTTAAACGCTTCTTTCAACTTACTTTCAACGCCGCTAAATGCGGAGACGGTGTTTTTTACGGAAACGGGTACTTCTCTCAATTCTTTAAGCATATAATGGGAGCAACCGTTCAACGACAGTTCTGCGGAAACAGCCGTCAACGGTACTTTTTTAGCTGTGACGGGGCGAAGCCCGCCGTCGTAAATTTCCACGTTATCAGCCGATATAAGAGCAAAACAACCGTCGCCTAAAACAGTCATTATTTTACATTTATCAGCAAGGGCGGGTTCGTCGCTAGCGCAGTAATTTTTACCGTCGTCGCCGTAACCTATAATAAGCGGACTTTTATATTTAGCCGCTGCTATCTTTTGCTCGCCGGCGCATATTACCATAAGCGCATATGAACCTTTAAGCAATTTAACAGTTTCGGCAAGCGCGCGCAATAAATCGCCGCGGTAATTTCTTCTGAATAGAACGGCGACGACTTCGCTGTCCGTTTCGGAATAAAAAGTTTCGCCCAAAGAAGACAATTCTTCGCGAAGTTCCGCATAATTTTCTATAATGCCGTTATGCACAATACAAACGCCGCCCGAACGGTGCGGGTGAGCGTTTGCATCCGAAGGCTTGCCGTGAGTAGCCCAACGAGTATGCCCTATGGCGATATTTCCGTTAAGTCCCGCCAGACTAGGCAAAAGTTTTTCTACAGCGCCCTTTTTTTTGACAACGTTTACAGCGTTTCCGTCAGTAACTGCAATACCCGCCGAATCGTAACCGCGGTATTCAAGTTTTTTTAGTCCTTTGTAAACCGTATTAGCGGCGTCGCTTGAAGCAGGACCGACGCACCCCATAATTCCGCACATTCCGTCACCCGTTAAACTATATTTTAAGAACAGTTTTTACCGCATATTTCCGAATATAATATATTGCATGCGAGAACGCAGTTTTCCTCGCTGTCGCTTTCCGCCATAATTCTTATTACCGGTTCGGTCCCCGAAGCTCTGACTATCATACGCACTCCGAGACGATTTTCAAGATTTACCGCAACCGATTGCAATTCCGATTCGCGTTCCTTCCCGTTTTTAACGGGTACGTTCACCGAATATTGAGGTTTTGCTTTATATCCTTTCAGAAGAGAGGAAGGCGCGCACTTTCCTTCGACAACCGCTTCCATAAGCATTACGGCGGTTACAAGTCCGTCGCCCGTGGTTTCGTATTTCGAAAATACTATATGCCCGCTTCGTTCTCCGCCGAGCACTACTCCCGTATTGGACATAGCGTCGCACACGGCTTTATCCCCGACGCCGCATATATGCGATACTATTCCGCGTTTTAAAAGACTGTCTATAAGTCCTCCGTTGCTTAAAACGGTGCACACAACGCCGTCGCCGGCCAATTCTCCGCGGTCTTTCAGATAGTTTGCCGCAATAAAAAGTTCCTCGTCGCCCGTAAGCACTTCTCCGTTTTCGTCAACGGCTATGCATCTGTCCGCGTCGCCGTCGAATGCAAAACCTATATCCAAACCGTTTTCTTTGACAAGAGCGCAAAGCGCTTCTATATGCGTAGAGCCTACGCCGCCGTTGACGTTGATTCCGTCCGGAGAAGCTCCAAGCACATAAGTTTTTGCTCCGAGCGCGTCGAAAACGCTCCGCGCAATTTGCCACGCGCTGCCGTTAGCGCCGTCTATGCCTACGCGCAACCCCTTATAAGAACAAGTCGAAAGGGAAATAAGATGCCCTATATACCTGTTTCTCCCAGAAACGTAATCGACCGTACGCCCGATATTTCTTCCGCATGCAAACGGAATATCTTTTCCGCCAAAGGGCGATAAATCCCCTGAAAGATAACTTTCTATAATTTTTATCAGGCTTTCGTCGGCTTTTTCCCCGCGCTCGTTCATAAGTTTTATTCCGTTGTCGTAATACGGATTATGACTGGCGGAAATCATTATTCCGCAATCGAATCCGTCGCAACGCGTTATGTATGAAACCGAGGGGGTGGTTGTAACGTGCATAATATAAGCGTCGCCGCCAGCAGAAGTCAGCCCCGCGGCAAGCGCGTACTCCAAAGTATAAGAAGAAAGGCGGGTATCTTTGCCAATAACCGCGCGACATTTACCGTTTTTACGCTCGCCGAAATACCAACCGAGAACCCTGCCGACTTTAAATGCGTGCTCGGCGGTAATAGTTACGCCAGCCTCGCCCCTGAATCCGTCCGTACCGAAAAATTTACCCGTAATATACCTCCGATTAACCGCGATACATATGTCGCTCCGTTCATATGTTATTTGCACGCATATGAAATAAGATTTATATATATCTCCCAACATATAACGGAAAACGCATACTTATTTTGAAACATATGCTGCGCAACGTAAAAAAGCCGTATTAAAGCATATGCCTGTATAATCAAATGTGTTACGAAGCATATAAAAACAAGCAATGACCGCGCGGCGTTTTTTCGTTGACAAAAGAATTGCCTTGTGCTAAAATCTTTTAGCAAACGAGAGTTTTTCGTTTGCAGATCTTTTAAGAAAAAAATGAAGAAAAAATTCAGAATAAAATTATCCGTTTGGCAATTTCTTGCGCTTGGATATTTAATAGTAATTTTAACGGGAAGCGTGTTTCTGGTTTTGCCGTTTGCCGCCGCGGACGGTAAAAGCGTAAATTATCTTCAAGCACTGTTTACCGCAACTTCGGCAACCTGCGTGACAGGACTAACCGTAGTAAACACTGCCGCGGATTGGTCTTTATTCGGTCAGATAATAATTCTTCTGCTTATACAGTTGGGCGGATTAGGATTTATGACATTCGTTTCAACGGTATTTATGCTTGTTAAACACGGCATAGGACTTTACGAACGCAGAGCTATGCTTGCTTCTGCGGGCGGTTCTCAAAGACTTTCGGGCGTATCCTCTTTAATTAAACGAATATTCATAGGCACCGCCGTTTTTGAATTGGCGGGAGCGTGCCTTCTTTCAATTAAGTTTATACCCGATTTCGGAGCGGCGCAGGGAATTTATTATTCCGTTTGGCATTCCGTATCGGCTTTCTGCAACGCAGGGTTCGACTTAATGGGCGCGGATTCACTGACTGCTTACGCCACCGACCCGCTGGTGACTTTAACGCTGTGCTTCCTTATTATTGTCGGCGGACTCGGCTTCTGCGTTTGGGGCGACGTAACGGACTGTAAATTTAACGTAAAAAAATTTCAGCTCAACACAAAAGTCGTATTGTTTGTAACCACTTTGATAATATTAATTTCGACGGGGCTGTTCCTTCTTTTCGAATGGGATAACGCGGTATACGCAAACTATAATTTCGGAGAAAAACTTCTGTGCGCGCTTTTTAACGCAATATCGCCCAGAACCGCCGGTTTTTACTCCACTTCCCCCGCCGCGCTTTCCGACAGCGGCTATCTTCTTACGCTTATTCTAATGTTCATAGGCGGAAACTCGGGTTCTACGGCAGGCGGTATTAAAGTAGGTACTTTCGCCGTGATACTTATGGGAATGTTGGCGGCGTTCCGCGGACGCAAAGACATAAATTTAGGCAAGAAACGTTTAGAATACTCTCAGCTTTCCCAAGCGCTGGCTATTTTTGCAACATTTCTAATTGCGATAATGATTGCCGCGCTGACGATATGCGCTATCGAACCGGATTCAGTAACCGTTAAATCCATTCTGTTCGAATGCGTATCCGCGCTTGGAACGGTCGGACTCAGTACGGGCATAACGCCGCAACTTCACGCGGCTTCACAAATTATTTTAATATTTTTAATGTACGCGGGCAGAGTGGGAATTTTAACGCTTGCGCTCGCTTTCGGCGAAAAACGCAACACTGCGGAAGTAAGAAAACCCGTGGATTCGCTTTTAATAGGCTGAAATTCGGTCAAGGAGAAATATTATGCAATCGGTATTACTAATCGGAATGGGTATGTTCGGGCAAACTCTCGGCGAAAAACTCGTAAATATGGGCAACGAAGTGATGATTGTGGACAGGAACGAAGACGTTATAAACCGTCTTGCTCCCAAATACACAAACGCGCTGATTGCCAACTGTATGAACGCCGACAATCTTAAATCTTTGGATATCCCTTCTTACGACGCCTGCGTCGTTGCGATAGGCGACGATTTTCAAAGCTCGCTGGAAATAACTTCCATACTCAAAGACCTAGGCGCAAAATACGTGGTTTCAAAGGCAAGTACCGATATTCAACGCAAATTCCTCTTCCGCGTAGGCGCGGACGAAGTAATTTATCCCAACCGCGACATTGCCGAAAAACTCGCCGTTAAATTAAATTCTAAACGGATTTTCGATTATATCGAACTTGACGCCGAAAACGCCATATTAGAGATAGCCGTACCTAAAAAATGGGAAGGCAAAAACCTTGTGGACATAAATCCCCGCGGAAAACACGGTATAAACGTATTAACCGTTAAACGCGACAGAAAAATTTATCCCGTAGATACAAATTATGTGTTCCGCAGCGGCGACCACATGGTTGTTTTCGGAAACACCGAAAAAATACTTGCTTTTACCAATAAAAACAAATAATTTGCAGTTGGTTTTAAATTTCATAACGCTGAAAAATTTTAAAAATAAAAAATGCTCTTGAATAAATTCAAGAGCATTTTATTTAAAGCATTTATTAAATTTATTTTTTAATTATGCGCTATCCTCGCAATAATTTTCTTTACAAGTAAATCCAACTCGCCGCCGTCTTTATAATCCGCCGCCGCAATATGATTTATTCTGTTTTCCTTGAGCATTTTTTCAACTTTGAGCCTATTCCCCGAATCGGGATTAAAGACCCCTATACTGTTTCCTCCGTGCGAAGAAACAAGTTTCATGCACGGGATATCAGTATCGCTGTCCCCGATATAAATAAAATTTTCAAACGGCACCCGTATTTCATCAGGTTGAAAATAATCGTTAACCGCTTCGTCGTTAATATCTGTTACGCCTTTTGAAATTCTGAAAAGAAACTGAGTTTTATTAGTGTAGTTGATAACCTGAGCCGGCCATTCCGCCTCACCGTCCGCGCCGAAGTAAAAACAACTTGCGTAAATTTGTTCAAACATTCCCGACTTAGCCGGCGCAGTTCCCTCTATCATTTCCTTTAATCCCGAAGAAATTACGTAATGTTCCACACATATTCCGCAATCCGCGCCGAAACGGCTTATTCTTGCGAACCAATTTTCAACCCCCGAAAAAAGTTTCACTTCCGAACCGTATTTTTCAAGAGCCTCTTTAGTTAGCGGAAAATTATTCTTTGCTTTATTCACCATAAGATACATATAAGCAAGGTTCTTATCCATGCCGTTTTTTACAGCCAAATAATCGGCTTCGCTCCAAAATTCCGCTATATCGCAACCTACCGCCTGAATATAACCCTGCGCCTGCATTTCACACGGAGACAGCGTTCTGTCAAAGTCGTAACAAAGAGCTACCACGGGCGTTTTGCCTTTAACTTTTCTTTCCATACAAACATTATAGCACTAATATTAATATTTTTCAAGCGGCGCGTATTGACATTGAGGCGCAATTAATTTATAATTTTAAATATGGATCAAAGATTTATAAGAACCGAAAAACTGCTCGGTAGCGAAGCCGTGCAAAAACTATATAAAAGCCGCGTTATGATATTCGGCGCAGGCGGCGTAGGCGGGTATGTAATAGAAGCGCTTGCGCGCAGCGGCGTAGTAGAAATTGCCGTAACGGACGGCGACGATATCGCTCTTTCAAATATAAACAGACAAATTCTGGCAACCGAAAAAACGATAGGAAAAAACAAAGCCGAAACAGCCGCGGAAAGGATAAAAGAAATAAACCCTTACTGTAAAATTACCGCGTTCCCCCTCAACTATACCGCGAAAACAGCCGGATTATTCGATTTTAAAAAATACGATTATATTGTGGACGCGATTGATTCGGTAACGGACAAACTAAACATAATAGAACGCGCAAAACGCGAAAACGTTGCAATTATCAGTTGTATGGGCGCGGGAAACAAGCTTGACCCTTCCGCCTTTAAAGTAGCAGATATTTCTAAAACCTCAGTATGCCCGCTTGCGCGAGTAATCAGGCGCGAACTGAAGAAACGAGGTATAGAAAATCTTAAAACCGTATATTCCGAAGAACCGCCCGTAACTTACGCACAACACGCCGAAGAGGAAAACGCAAAAAAAATCCCTCCGGCAAGCTGCGCTTTCGTACCGTCGGTGGCAGGGCTGTTAATTGCAGCGGAGGTTATAAAAGACCTTGCAAAAAATTAAACGATTTTTAAGCGAAAATTTGTTTCCGAAAGAATTTACGTGCGACATATGCCTTATCGAAACCTTCGGCGCAAATCTTTGCCCCGACTGTAAAAAGACCGTAAAATTCAATAACAAAGCAACCTGCCCCGTTTGCGGAAGGCGTACAATACGCCCCGAAATATGCCTTGAATGCAAGGCGAAGCCTCCTTTATTCAAAAAAGCCGTTTCCCCGCTCGTATACGAGGACGGCGCGCTTCAACTTATTGCAAAATACAAAAACGGTTACGCGTATTTAAAGGAATATTTCGCCGACCTTTTAACCGAAGCTCTAAAAACCTTGCCAGAATACGACTGTATCGTTTATGTTCCTATGACGCCCGAATCGGTAAAAGCGAGAGGTTACAATCAGGTTGAACTTTTAGCCCGCGCGCTTTCCGAAAGAATCAAAATTCCCGTAATTTACGACGCCGTAATAAAAACCAGAAAAAACAAAATTCAAAAAGGACTTGCCCGAGCCGAACGCGAAGAAAACGTAAAAAACTGTTTTAAAGTTGTAAAAGCAGACGAAATAAAAGAAAAAAACGTGCTGATTTTAGACGACGTACTTACGACGGGCGCAACCGCAGACGAAATGTGCCGACAAATAAAAGCATCCGGCGCAAAACAGATTTACTTTGCAACTATAGCTTCGGTAGAGTATAAAACCTTACCCGCACCCACCAATAAAAAACAAACATAAAACAACGCCTCCGCCGAGCAATTCGGCAGAGGCGTTAAATATTTTTATATTTTTCTGCTTTCATGACAGTAAAAATAAATAAACTGCTTATCCTGCGAAAGTTGTTTAATAAGTTTTGCAACTTTTTTCATATGCTCATCGTCAAGATTAACAAACGGGTCGTCCATAATTATAAACGGACTTTCTTTTTCGAACATTTTATCGGTAAGCGCAAACCTCAAACACAGCGCGTAAACGCTGCGTTGCCCCGCGCTCAAATGCCCGTCCTCACGCAGTTCTCCCCGTCTGTCGAACCGTACGCGAAAACTCTTATCCATCGAAATATCTTTCCCGAGCGACTCCTCCGTCTGCGCCGCATATTCTAAAAACTTGTCTTTAACGGGCGCAACATATCTGTCTTTCAGTTTCTGTTCGGCATTTTCCAATTCACGCTCGGCGGCTTCTATTATTCTATGCCTGTCTTTTAAAATCTTTAAATATTCCAACGCGTCGTTTAAAGCCGTCTGTTTTTCGGAAAGTTTTTCAACTTCCGCTTCATCGGTGAAAATTTGTCTGTTAAGCGAAATCAGCGCCTCTCTCTTTGCTTTTAATTCCTCGGCTATTTCTTTTAAATCTTCACAAAATTCTTCTCTTACGGTAAGCTTTTTTTCCTCTCTATACTTTTCCGCACGTTCTTTAAGCGCCGCAAGACTCTTTATAAGCCTCTCTCTCTCCTCGCGGTCGCGTTCAAACGTTCTGTATACCAAATACGGCTCGTTTAAAACGCCGTACTTTTCACAAATTTCTTTCACTCCTTCTATACATGCGTTTAAGTTTGCGGAAACCTCTTTTTCCTCTTTATTCCTTTTTTCTTCTTCCGCGCAAAGTTCGCTGTATTTCCGCAAATCGTCTTTAAGATTTAAATACGATTCGTGGAAGTCGGTTTCTGAAATTCCGAATCTATCGAAAAACGCCTTTAGCTCAAATGATAATTTATCCCTTTCCGATACTTTATTGGCCGTTAAGGCTTCGCTTTCGGCGTCCGAAATTAATTCTGCGGTATATACCGGATTTTGCGGCTTTTCTATTTTTTTCAAAAGATATAAAAAACCGTCGCCTATAAGGGTGACCGCTCCGACGGAAATAAGCGATATACCCGCTACTATATTAAAGAAAACAGATGCTATACCGCCCGCAACCGTTAAAAAAGCGACAACCGCCGTGATTATAAAGGGAAGAGGTTTAAAAGCTTTTACGTCTGTCAATCCCGCGTTTTCAGCGAGTACGGTTTTTTCTTTAATACGCGCGCCCGCTTGTATTTCAGCTTCAAGCGCAACTAATTTTTTAATATTTTCTCCCGCTTGCTCGATTTCTTCCAAGGAAGGCGCGCCTATCGAAAATTTATCCCGCAGACATGTAAGCCGAGCGCAAGATTCTTCGCTCATAACCGCGGACTTCAATCTGTTTTCATATTCACTCTTTTTTTGTAACAGTTCGCCGAGCGTTTCCGTATCCTCTTCGGAAGGAATGCCTGAAGGATACTTTCCTTCCAAATTTTTCAGTTTTGCCGCTTCCGCGTCTGCATCCGCGCAAAAACCGTCGTAAACATCCCATTGCTGCGCGGACAATGCTGACGCTCGCGCTCTTTCAGCGCGTTCTTCAAGTAAAGCCGTTTCATCGGAAAGGCGTTTAAACGCCGCATATTGCGCGGGCAGTCCGTCATATACGGACTGTAGATTTTCAAGTTCGGACCGCAACGCCGTAATTTTATAATTCTGTTCGGAAATTTTTCCGCCGCCTCCACGGTCCGCTTTATAATTCTTTCTTGCTTTGTCGAGTTTGTTTAACGCCGTTTCGAAGTTGTTTTCGCCGTCCGTACCGTCCAAATAATTATTGAGTTTGGCGCTTATACCGCTTGCGGCGCTTACCTCTACGTCGTCCGAATTTATAAAAATAGTTCTTATAAAAGAATTCTCGTCCAAGCCGAATAACGTTACGCCGGGAACCGCGCCCAATTCATCGGTAGGCGCGCCGTTGCGATAAGCTTTCATTTCGTCCCGCGCCGAACTCTTTTTATCGAACACTCGCTCCACACGGTATTCTTCTCCGTCCTTTTCAAAGCGAACGTAACCGCCGAACTTGCCGCAGTTAAAAGGGTAATATCTCTTTCTTTCGTTAAACTTATCGCCGCGCTGATCGGGCAAACCGTAAAAGATGGATTTGATAAACGCCGCAACAGTGGTTTTTCCGAAACCGTTTTCTCCGAAAACGCACGTAATTCCGTCGTTAAAATTAAAATCGAAATTTTGAAACTTGCCGAAATTTTCAATATGAAGCGAGAGCAATTTCATTATTCTACCTCTCCTCCGCTCAAAGCTTTAAGCCCTGCGGAAATTATCCGCCGCTTTTCGTCGTCGTTGTATTCTTCGTTAGCAATCACTCCTCTTATAAACTCGCCTTTTAAAGATAAATCGTGCTCGTAGTCCTCCGCGTTTATCTTTCGTACTGTATTATTTTTAACCGAAATAAAATAACAGCGGTTTATTAAGAATTTTTCCGCGTCTGCGGCAAGAGTTTCGTTATCGTAGGAAATTTCTCCTTTTAAATTTACGCGCAATAAATCTTTTTCGGAACATAAAGCCGCTTCCCTTATTCTGCAAAATGCCTCAAAGTCGTTTGCCGTGTCCGTTATGTCCACGGTTATTTCGGCAATATTTCTGTACGCAAAGGGCACAAAGGTACTCTTAACGCCGTCTTCTATTTCCAAAAGGACGAAACCCTTTTCGCCCGTTTCGTCGAATCCCCGCCCTTCCAAACAACCGCTGTATGCCCAGCGTCCTCGTTCGTCAAGCTTACCTTCGGAATACGAATGTATATGCCCGAGCGCAAGATAGTCTATATTTTTATTTCTCAAAGAAGAAAGTTTTATTTTACCCGCGCCCGCCTTTTCGCCCGTCTGACCGTGTAAAGCAATTATATTTATACAGTCCGGATTCAAACTCAGCGTGGAATACATTGAAATCGCGTTGCAGGCGGTAATTTCCAAAGCGCTTACAGTTACGTTACCGTAAAAATAAGAAGTCCACTTATCCGCGCCGAACAACTTCAAATTTTCCGGCGGATTCCCGCCGGAAGTTTCGTCGCCGTCGTGATTGCCGCGGAGATATAAAAAATCTATTTGCGGATACGCTTTTACCGCGTCGTAAAAGAACTCCTTGTCCTTTTTCAAGGGGCGGTCAGAATCGAACGCGTCGCCCGCTATAATTACGGCGCGAACGCCCTCTTTCGCCGCATATTCGAGCATACGGCTGAAAGTCGCGCGGACCTCCTTACGTCTTTCAAGCGTTTTTTCATGCGGAAGTTTTGCTTCCAATTTAGAGCCGAGATGAATATCGGCGCAATGAATAATTTTAATCATTACCAATCCTTTATACTTATAACAACGTTTGCAACGTCGTATATTTTCGTAAACGCGTCGAGCATATCGAAAGGGCACAGACAAACATGCTCTTTATTGCGGCGACGGAAAACTTTTTCAGAATTTTCGTAATCGGCGTAAATCCAACCTCCCGCCATATGAAATCTGCTCCACCGCATATGTTCCCAAGCCGCCAAATATGCGAGTTCTTCGGCAAACAATTCTTTTTTACCCCTCATATATGTTCTGTATACTGTACTGAAAAAACAAACGGATGAATTTGAGAGTTTATATTGCGGAGAAACATTCAACCATAGCAAACGCCTTTTTTCCTCGCTTAAAACCGTTGAACCGTTCTTCCATTCATTCAATACAGGCAATAAGTTTTCATCTTTGGCAACCGTTCCTTTAAGCGCGTTTTCCAAAAGATTTATATATTTTTCACTTAAATCGCCGGTTACTACGCTATATGCGCAATGATATAAACTGCATGAATAGTCCTCAATAACCGCGTCATAACCGTACATTTCTTCACGGCTGCCGAAAGGTATTACATTAAATACGGCGCCGCACGCTTCCCTTAATTTCTCTCCGTCGTCTTTTTCCCAATTAAGTTTACCGTAATTTTTTTCGTCGCGGATATTTACGTATAAAGTCTGGGTTGAACCGCCGCGCACCTCGCCGGAAAGCGCTTCGTGTTTATAATCGTCGATGAGCGCGTTTGCCATATTTATATTTTTTTCGTCGTCGCCCAAACTGATAATAAAAGCTTTAAAAGCAAATTTACTTTTCTTCTTATCGCCGCCTATGCCGCTATCGAGATTTTGCATAAATTTTCCTTCGAAACATGAAGCGTTATGCAACACCACTACGGGAAAACCCATAAGTTTTTCCACACCGTTTTTTGTTTTTTCTTCTTCGTTGTCGCCGCAGTACCTTTCCGGAACACCGCACTTGGTTAAAAATTTGCCGTATAAAGGCTTGCACGTTTCAACAAGTTTATCGTTTTTTATCGCCTTTTCTATTTCATCGGTCGAAGTAAAACATCCGTCGCCTTCTATACAGTGATACAGCGGATGGTTATATGCAAAAGTTCCCGATACGGCATTCATACGCTCGTCGAAAACTTCAGCGACAAAGCGCGAAGGTTCGCCGTTTTCGGGATTGACGTAAGACGTTTGAACAAACAAAGTATTCATTGCGTGCTGTCCGGTTTTGCCGAAACCGAGCACGGCGACGCGATAATTATTTTCGCTGTCCGGCTTCAAATCCTCGAGAAAATGCGATTGGTCCCATAATATGCACGAATTTCCGTCGTGTTTATCGTACTCCGCCGCCCTGCGACGACTTAAACTATCCGCTGCAAGTATAGCTTCGTTCAGAATATGAAGCTGTAGTTCGCTTTTCATTTTATTTTTTATTTCCTCGGCTCTAAACGCTACCGTTTCCGTTTCTCCAACAGCGGAAATAAAAGCCTCGTCCACCATCTTGTCTAAAGTTCTTCGGTAAAATCCGAAATTAATATCGCTGTCGGTCAATATGTAAAAGTTTACTACGGTGTTGTTAAAAAGCCTTTCGTCGAGCGTACCTCCCGCAGCGTAAGTTTTAAGCGCGCCTCCTTTCTTCTTAACGAACTCCCTGAGTTCCGCCGCAATTTCGTCGAAAACGATATCGCTGTTTTCACTCTCCAAACCAGTAAGAGATTCGCCCAAATTCAAAGCGAAAACCCGTATTCTCGTATCGGTCCTTTTACCGCCGACATAATTGTTTACCCTTAAACCGAACCTTTTTAACAGTGATTGTTCCCTGTCCGAATTTTTACGTTTGGAATACGACCAATAAATATAACCTCGGCTCATTATTTCGCGGTGAACTTCGTTTTTTCTGTCGAATGCTCCGAGCTCCGCACCCGAAAATATTATCGCGCATTTTCTCGGTTTGCCGTCCGATATGATTTTCCCGTCGTCGTAACGCTTCTGCACGTCGTTTGCAAGCAACAAAACGTCCTCTGTAGCCGAAGTAAACAAATATACGTCCGTACGGGAACTTATTTTGAGTTTTATTTTAAGAATAACGGCTTTAATGTAACTGTTGATTTCATAACTTACGCCTACGGTTATAACGCTTAAAACTATAAGCCCTGTGTAAAGCACCGCGCCGAGATATAAAACGCTGTAAATTACGTTAAGATCGGCAAGCCCTGAAATATCCACTCCCTCGAAAGAGAAACCGCCTATCGCCGAATAAACAGCGTACAGCGCACGCGAAAGCGCGTCCTCTACTTCGTTGCTTTTATAGGCTATAATAAAGCGCATAACCGCGCTTACGAGCAACGCCGTAATAATAACGCTGATTTCAACCGCGTATTTCTTATAAACGAACTTCTGCTTAACGGCAAAATATACCAACATTGTAAAAACGTACAACGCAAGCAAAACCGCAACTCCGCCTAAAACGCCCAAAACTTCCATAAATAAGCCCCGATATTTTTTTAAAATTATATCATAAACAGTATAAAAAATCAAGAAAGATATAAATGCAATAATTTAAAAACATATTTGCAATTGCTTAACGTAGAATTTTATAGTATAATTGTATTAGATTGATAATTTTTTATCGATAAAAATAAGAGGTGAAAAATAATATGCGTAAAATTATACCGCTCGGCGGCGTTTGGAAATTCGTTAAAAAGAACGTGGAAGTAACGGAAGCCGAGAAAACCGAAGGGTTGGAAGTTACCCTTCCCCATACTTGGAATAATATAGACGGTCAGGACGGCGGCAACGATTATTACCGCGGCACGTGCGTTTATTTAAAGGAATTCCCCGCTCCCGATAAAGAGGAAGGACAAGTCGTTTATTTGGAATTCAAAGGCGTAAATTCTTCGGCTAAAGTATATTTAAACGGCGAACTCGCCGCACGCCACGACGGCGGCTACTCCACATTCCGCGCAAACGTTACAAAACTAATCAAAGAAAACAACGTTCTATGCGTAAAAGTCGATAATTCCGCGACCGAAAAGGTATATCCGCAAACGGCTGACTTCACTTTTTACGGCGGAATTTACCGCGACGTAAACATTATAGTTGTCGACGCCGCCCACTTCGATTTGGATTATTACGGCGCTTACGGCGTTTCGATTTGCCCCTCTGTGGAAGGCAAAGACGGAAAAGTTACCGCAACTTGCTTTGTAAACGACGGCGATATAAAAATTACCGTGCTCGACGAAACCGGCGCGACGGTAGCCGAGGGAGCGAACAAAGAAGTTCTTACGGTAAACAACGCAAGACTTTGGAACGGCTTGGCCGACCCCGCGCTTTACACGTTGCGCGCCGAGCTTTTCAAGGACGGAAAACTTTGCGACGCCGTAGAAAAGAAATTCGGTTTCCGCACGTTTGCCGTAGATCCTGATAAAGGATTCATACTCAACGGCAAACCCTACTCCCTTCGCGGAGTATGCAGACATCAGGACAGAAAAGGACTCGGCAACGCCATTACCAAAGAAATGCACGACGAGGATATGCAAATAATTCTCGACTCGGGCGCAAACACGGTAAGACTCGCGCACTATCAGCACGACGATTATTTCTATGATTTGTGCGATAAATACGGCTTGGTGGTATGGGCGGAAATTCCGTATATATCCCGTCATATGCCCGAAGCAAACGCCAACACCGAGGAACAAATGAAAGAACTTATTTATCAGTTGTTCCACCATGCAAGCATTTGCTTCTGGGGCGTTTCGAACGAAATTACGATGTTTCATAAGCATAAAAAAGATATGCTTAACCAACATAAAAAACTTAACGATTTATGCCATAAATTAGACCCTTCCCGCCTTACAACCCTCGCATGCTTCGCCATGTGCGGATTCAATAATAAATCGGCGCACATTACCGACGTGGTAAGCTGGAATTTATATCTCGGCTGGTACGTTCCCGGACTTTTCTTAAATAAAGTTTGGTTCGGAATGTTCCGCATGCTCCACCCCAAGCGTTGCATAGGACTTTCGGAATACGGCGCGGAAGCAATGACCAACCTGCATTCGGCAAAACCGCGCAGAGGCGACAATACGGAAGAATATCAGTTCAAATACCACGCGTATATGCTTAAATTCTTCGAAAAACGCCCCTATCTCTGGGCTACACACGTCTGGAATTGTTTCGATTTTGCCGCCGACGCAAGAAATCAGGGCGGCGAACCCGGCATGAACCATAAGGGGCTTGTTACCTTCGACCGTAAAATTAAAAAAGACAGTTTTTATTTATACAAAGCCTATTGGTCGAAAGACCCCTTCGTTCATATTTGCGGAAAGAGATTTGAAAACCGCACGGGCGGAAACATTAAAGTTACCGTTTGCTCAAACCTGAAAAAGCTTGAAATAACGGTAAACGGCAAACCCTTTAAAACAGTTGAATGCAATAAGGTTGCGGAAATTAAAATTCCTTTCAACGGAAACACGACGGTAAAAGTTGCAAGCGGAGATTGCGCCGACGAATGTACGTTTAAAAAAGTGGCGCGCCCCGACCCCGAATATAAACTC
>CATKAP010000257.1 GCA_949746255.1 uncultured bacterium | reverse complement strand
TTATGAGTAAAATACCGAACGGCTTAACGGTCATTTATTTTGACGATAAAGACAAGAATATATATGCGGAATTACCGACCGATAATGAGCAAGCTAAAAAGCTGTCAAAGCTCGTTTACCGCGAGGCAATGACAGCCATAAGCACCGAAAACAAATCTGACAAGCCGCAAGATTAACTTGCGGCTATTTGCTTGCCGAATAGCGGGTAATCGGACAGCGGCAATTCTACTTGACAAAATAATTCCGTGTTATTGACCTTGAATATTACTATGTTCTTATTTGCAATAATCCGCTTCACCAAAAAAACTAATCCTTATAAGGATTAGTTTTTTTATTTACCTAAACTTTATAATTTTAAAAAAGCCCTGTCCACAGTTGATTTGGATTAAAACCGAATACCTGCACAAGCTCGACGTTAGCGGAACGCGCCAAATCGAAAGGAAAAACAATAATATTTTTGTTTTTTACAAGTTCTATACCGAATTTGTGATAAGCATACCAAACCAAATGCGCACACTGCGTTGTTTTTAATTCCTCGTTAAAATTAAATAAATTATACGGTACTCCGTTTAAATTATTTTTTGCATATTCCGTAACTTTGTTTATTGTTTCCGCATCGGCTTTAGGACGTAAAATCATAAAATTTACAGTTCCCGTAAAATCTTTAATATTGCTTGCCGAGCTTAAAGCTCCGTATGAACGCGCTTGAAGCACGTTTTCGTGCTCGCCGTCTATTACCAAGCCCGCGTGACCGATACGTATAAAAGATAAATTCGCCGACGACGTGACGATAATATCTCCGTCTTCAAGATAAATATTACTAGCGTTGTCTTTGATATAATCCGTACATAACCAAGGCGCAAAATGGTCGTGCTCAACTTCATGATTGCAAAAAAAACTATCCTGTATGGCGCAAATGCGTTCAACGCCCTCTTCTCCTTTTGCCACCGCCCTATTTATACCTATTTCGGTCAGACCGGTCTGATTATATAAAACTTTATAGTCGTTCGCAGTAAGTTCCGCTTTGTCCAAAATAGGTAAAATATCTATTTTATCGTAATCCGGCAACCAACATTTTATATTTTTATCGGCAAAATAAAATCCTGTCTGCAAAATTAACAACAATAAAATTACAGTCCAGAAAATCAATCCTAAAATAATCGCTGCGCGTTTATAATTGAAACGCCTTTGTTTTCGTTGCAAACTCATGTATAACCCTATATATTATAATTTTGACTAAAACAAAACGAATATACATGAAGAAATTCTTTCAATAATCTAATTGCGAAGTTAATACAACATATAAAACCCCGAAGCTTTTGCTTCGGGGTTTTCACTTTAACAAAAAAATGCAAACGGTTACGGATTAACAAGCATTAAAAGTATGCTTACAAATTGTAATGCCGTACCGGCGATATCGAAAAGATGCCAAACGGAATGAAAATATTTAACCTTTTTACCGAACGCATAAAATGCAATGCCTACCGTATACGCTAATCCTCCCGCCAAAAGCAAAATAAAACAAGCAAGCGAAATGTTTTCCAGCAACGGAATGAAAGCTATTAATATCATCCATCCCATTATTACGTAAAGCGCCATAGATAGCCCTTTAATCCATTTATTTCCCATTGCAATAGCGTTACCCGTAATTCCCAAAACGGCGCATACCCATTCCGCTATAAGTATAATCAAACCGTAATAAGTACCTCCGAGCGCAATTACGCAAAACGGCGTGTAAGTACCGGCGATTAAAAGAAATATAGTGCAATGGTCAAATATACGGAACACTCTTTTACCCGCGCCGTTAGGCAAAAAGTGATAAAGTGCGCTCATTGTATACAGCACGATAACGCTTATTCCAAAAACAGAAACAGAAAGAGCGGCGGCAACGTCAGGAACCGCGTAACACAGCAACACAATCAATGCGATAAGTCCTAACGAACCGCCCACAATATGTGAAACGGCGTTAAATATTTCTTCCCCCTTGGTATACAACGGTACCGAGCTTCTCCTTTTATTCATAACGGCGGCAGCAGATACGTCTTTCATAAACATTACCTCTCACAAATTCAGCAAACGCATATTAATCGATTTAACAAATCTTATAGTTTTGATTATACGCATGCAATTAAAAATGTAAACCTACCGTTAACCGATTTTTCTCTACGATTTATTTAACGTTTTCTACACCTTAAACACGTTCTCTACTTTAAAAAAATTATTCTCTACCTTTGGTAGAGCTACAAAATATTACAAAAAATCGACTTCAATTGACAAAGAAATTCAATTATTATATAATTTTTTTAATTAATTAAAAAGGAAAAAAACAAATGAAAAAATTATTATCGACGCTAATACTCGCAACCGTATTATGTACGGTTCTTTTAATTTTCAGCGCTTGCTCCCCCGTTGAACTTTCTAACGGAAACGAAGCGACTTACAAGATATCTTACACCGATAACGGAAACATATTGTTCGAAAAAAATATCCCGCAAGGCAAAAAAGCCGAAGAATATATTCCCAAAAAAGAACATTACGGTTTTCTATATTGGACTTTGAACGGATTGCCTTACGACTATGCGCCAGTTACGGAAAATATCACATTATGCGCTGTTTGGGAAGCAAAACAATACAACGTAAGATTCGTAAACGGGAACAGACTGATTGCAACCCGCGCGTACACCGTAGAAAACAAAAATATAGAATTGCCAACCGTACCCGAAAAAAAGGACTATACCGGCAAATGGGATGATTTTGAATTAAACGGCGGAAACATTACGGTAAACGCAATCTATACTCCGATAGATTATAAAATATATTTTTACGGTCCCGAAGGGCTTTGCGATGTGCGTACTTACAATGTAGAAAATTATACGGTCAATGAACCCGAAGTTCCTGCAATTGAATATTATGACGGAAAATGGGAGCAATATACGCTTGTTTCGGGAGATATAAAAGTCAACGCCGTTTATACGCCGACGGTATACCGTATCAATTTTTACGCGGACGGCAAATTAGTAAACTTCCGGGAATACACTTGCGCAAACAAAACTATAATACCGCCGGAAGTTCCCGACAAACGGCATTATACGGGAATATGGGAAGAATTTAACCTTAACTTCGGAAATATAAATGTGAACGCAATTTATACGCCCGTGGAGTACGAAATATATTTTTGCGTAAACGGACAAATATTACAAACTCAGACATATACTGTTGAAAATATGAACGTCGCCGAACCCATTGTTCCTAAAAGAGAGCACTACGACGGGATTTGGGAAAATTATGCGTTAAATTTTGAAAACATAACCGTTAACGCCATATATTCCCCCGTCGTTTATTACGTATCTTTTTATGTGGAAGACCGATTGTACGCAACTCGGACTTATACAGTGGAAAACCGCGTAATAGACGAACCTCTTTGCCCCGAGAAAGAAAATTATATAGGCAGCTGGGCGCCGTATCTGCTTGAAGGCGGAGATTTAAGAATAGACGCGATTTATAAACTTCAGGATACCGAACCTACGAACGGTTTAATTTACACGCTTAACGACGACGGAGAAACTTATTCGGTAACGGGATATTCCGAATCGGATTTACCTTCGGAAATTGTTATACCCGCAAATTATAAAGGCATTTCCGTTACGGCGGTCGGAAACAACGCGTTTTCGTCACAAAACAATTTGAAAAAAATTACGGTTTGCAACGGCGTACAAAAAATAGGCGATTATGCGTTTCAGTCCTGCTCAAATCTTGCGGAAGTCAAGCTTCCGGATACCGTAACCGAAATAGGCGTCGGCGCTTTTACTTCCTGTATTTTTTCGGAATTCAAATTACCGAACAATCTTACCGTTATTTCACGCAGAGCTTTCCAGCAATGCGATAATCTTGAAAGTATTATTATTCCCGACAGCGTTACAAAAATAGACAATTGGGCTTTCTTCAACTGCAAGTCGCTTAAAAGTGCAATAATAGGCTCGGGCGTAACAGAAATAGGTATGAACGCTTTTATAGAATCACCGCTGATAACGGTTGAATTCAAAGACGCCGAAGGTTGGGCGCGTTACGAAACGCCCGAAACGCCTTCCCAATTTACAGTTGATTTCACTTCCCCCGAAAACGCGGCAAGAATTTTAGGAAACGGCGCGTCCTGTTACTATTTCAAAGAAAACTAAAAACAGCAAATATTAAAGCGCGGAAGCTTAAAGCTTCCGCGCTTTTTTACGTTACATTAATTTTATCAGTCTTCTTTTTTGAAAACGTATTTATCCACCATAGTCCAAACAGTAGTGCCTATAACAAAAGCACAGCTTAAACCGAACAACACATAAACCGTTGTGCCCGCTGAAGCAAACACCGCGTTGCGGATTGCCACCCATTTAGGTCCCGTAGTATGAATTATAGTGTCGTCGCCTATAAAGTTCATTGCGTTGCTGTTAGCTACTGTATAAAGTATTCTGGTTGCCGCTTCCACAAGTCGGTTGTCGTATCTTGCGTCTACTCCTGCGGAATAACCTGCCTGAGGTCCGTCAAGGAGACATACGCCGGAAAGTATACCGTAACCTATTTGTTCGCCTTCCGCGGGAGCGTAGTCAGAAAGGGCGAATCCCGCCATTCCTGCTTCTCCGCGAAGCCATCTTGTCATAAGGTTATAATTGCTGCCCGTCCATGCGTCGCCGAGTTCGTTAAACGCTATCATTACGTTCATTGCGTCGCCTATTTCAATGGCCATCTCGAAAGGACGTAAATATATCTGGCGGAAAGTCTGCTCGTCAAGCCAGGAACTGTAAGAAGTTCTTATAGTATCCTGGTCGTTTAAAACGAAATGCTTATTATAAACGTACAAACCTTTTTCCTGCGCGCCCTTGGTTTCGTAAGCGCCCATCATACCCGTCAGGAAAGAATCGTCCGAATAGAATTCTCCCGCTCTGCCGTGATACGGGTTTCTCTGTAAACCAAGACCGAAACCGTAAAGACCTGCGGCGCCGCCCCAAAGAGCGTCTTCGCCGATTGCCTGACCTACAAGATACGCAACTTCGTTATTGAAGCTTGCAGCTATAATACCTTCGCAAGGATAACCGGTAGGATAACAAATTTTAGCCGTTGAATCGAACGCGTACATAAAACCTGCGTCCGCCGCTTCTTTCGTAGTACCGTTGTTATTAAGACCGAACGGCCACTCGAACCCGTTTGAAGCGTTCTGGTCGTTAGTAGCTGGTTTACCTATACTTTTAACAGCCAATGTTTTTCTGAGACCGTGAGAGAAAAGAGTTCTGAAATCCGTATCGGACATTTGTCCCACTATTTGCGCCCATTTTTCAACGTCCTCTTCGCGTGCCCCTCTTGCAGGGTCGTATTCTACGCCTATCATATCCGAAAGCTGCCAACTTGTATCGCTCCAGCCAAAGTTATATAATGTAGAATCATATTCTACGCCGTAGTACTTAGCAAAAGCGTCTATTTTCGAAGAATTGAGAACGCCTTTATCGTCGAAACCCGAAGTCTGTCTGTAAGCGCTGCCCGTCTTTTGACCGGCGTCTTCGCCAATACGTCCGTTTGCCTGAATTGCCGCCGTAGTGTTCCAATCATAACGCGAGAAAAAAGCCACGTCGTTATCTTTATTATCGTCCATATTGGGGTCGATATCGCTGAAAAGGTTGTGAACTTCGTCGGTTGTTCCCTGAGTCCAATATTTGTAACTTTGCGAACGCGCGTCGCTTACCGTAACGGTCGCTACGTTAGCCGCGTTACCCGCGCCGTATTCCGAATTGAAATGTTCGTTGGAAATACTGCCGTTATTATTTCTGAAAATACTGTTTACCGCTTCGTGAGCGTTTCTTGCCGCCGCAAGTTTATAATCGCCTGCACTGAGAACGTAACCGCCCTCTTTATCGTTCAAACGGCTATCGTACGCCGCAAACCATTTGTTGGCGTCTATCTTAATTTCCACCACTTCGGAAGCGCCGGCGGCAAGTTCCGAAGTTTTACCGTAACCTATGAGCTGAACGGCGGGTTTCTGCACGCCGTGAAGTTTATCCTGATCCGTAATAGGCTGTTTAAGATAAATCTGAACTATTTCTTTACCGGCCACGCTACCTTTGTTGGTAACCTTTACTTTCATTATAAGGTCGTCGTAGTCCCCCAAAGAGTCGCCCTTTGCGCGCAACTGGTCGTCGGGTACTTTTTTACCGAAATTGCCCTTATAATTGGCGTCGTTCGAAGCCATAAGTCCGCCCGAATAATAGTTCTTTGCAGGGTCGGAATCGCCTATTAATTCTATGTCGGAATACTCGAAAGAAGTATACGAAAGCCCGTAACCGAACGGATATGAAATTTGTTTGTCGTAATCGTACGAACCTGCGTTCTCGCTGCCCAACAACATATCTTCGTAACGCGTTTCGGCATAGCGGTAGCCTACGTACATTCCTTCCACGTTATTTACGTTGATCATAGTGTCTATAGCATAGTTTTGAGCGGAAGGGTTGTTGTTTTGCGCCGTATACCACGCCGCGGAAAGACCGCCGGAAGGATTCTCTTTACCCACAAGCAAATCTGCAACGGCTTTAATTCCGTCCGAACCGGGGAAGCCTATCCACATAGCCGCTTCTATTCCGTACTCTTTTAAAAGCGCGGGGATATCATTTTGAGGAGCGTTGGCCTGATTGAAAATTACTATTACGTTATCGTAATTTTCGCCAAGCTTTTTCATGAGTTGTTTTTCGTCCTCGGTGAACGCCAGGTAATCTTTGATTTTATCGTCGTGAATCCACGTGTCTACGTTTCTATCCGCTTTTGTAGGGTCGGTAAGTTTATCGTCTTTAGTATCGAACCTTGTAGAACCCGAACCTTCGTAATTTAAATCCATTGATTCGTTGGTCATTCTTCCCGTAATAAATATCGCGGTGGAAGATTTTCCGAAATTCGCGGTATCTTTGCTTGCGGTGGGAATTTCATCCCAGTTTGCGTCGGTTACCGCAGGCACAACTCCGTTACCTGCGTCCGGTCCCCAGAAACCTACGGTGTCGACTCTTCTGTAATATATACCTTCGTTACTGTTATACCAGTTTTTAAGACTTTCGTTCATAGTAAGTCCGACTTTCTGGAATTCGTCGTAGAAGAACTGTCTGCGGTTTATCTGCGAATGAAATTTATACGACTGAGGATCGTTTATCATACTGTTGCCCGCGCCGTCAAGGTTATACATAGGGTCGTATGCAGTAACGCCGTAAAGACTTACTTTGGTACCCGCCGCAAGGGGAAGAGCGTTGTTCTCGTTTTTGAGAAGAACGGTACCCTCTTTCTGCGCGTTCCACGCTATCTCGCCGTTACCGTTAAGATTGTCTTCAACCGAAGAATACCATGTTTTGTATCTTACCGGAGCTTTGCCCGTGTTATAGGTGGTAGTACTTCCCGAATCGTGGAAAACGTGTTCGGATAAAAGTCCCTCTACGTTTTTATCAGTTAAAATCGTGCTCAGTAAAAGCGTTAAGCCGAAAAGAACAGCCATAACGTTAAATAATATCTTGGAAGCCAAGCTAAGTTTCTTTTTAATTTTCACCGTTAATTTCCTCCTCTCCCGTTTTTTCAACCGTTTCCGTAACCTCGCGCTTTTTCAAACGAAGCCAAGCGAAAACGTTTAACGCAATTGCGCTTATAAGCAATAAAACAATACTTACGGCGGCGGGCATCAAACCGTTAACTGCCGAAATATTAAATCCCGTCATGCCCTGTTCGGATATTTCGTTCAAGAAATACGCGTACGCCGAACATATAAACGCAATCAACGCGCCGAACGAAAGAACGCCCGCAAGCGCCGCGCCCATGCGCTCCTGACCGATTACGGAGAGTCCGACAAACGCCAAAAGACCGATCGTAACGAATACCGCGGACAAAGCGGAAGCCCCGGCTACCGTCAGCGCGGAGGCGATAACGCCTCCTATAAACGCCAACAAAGTAACACCGCACGCAATATAATACAGCACGTTTTTTCTCTTAAAGAAATCCGTTATCTTATTTAAAATATTACTCATTTTTCATTCTCCTTAACATTTATCAGGTTTCAACGTCGGGCGGAGTAACCTCTTCCTCGGCTTTGAACACCGGTTGCAACTGAATGTCTCCCGTTATCTTCTGTCCGTCGCTAAGGGCGTTACCGCTTGCGTCCTGCCAACCTATAATCTCTTTTCCCGTAGTATTGGTGTAATCGTCCGCGGTAGGAAGAACAAGTGAATCGCCTATATATCTTACAACGTCCGTATATGCGGAATTAAGCGTTACGCCTTCAACGCCGCTCTTTATGGCGACGGTTGCCTTTTGTCTGCCTAGAACAATGTTTACGGAAACGCCGAGTTTCATATCGGTGACGTCCTCTAAAATTTTAAAGAATGCTATAACGTTTCTGTTATCGGAACCGCTTGTATAAGTTACTTTAAACGTAACCGTCGTGCTTTCGCCGGGTTTAAGGTTTATTTCGGTTACGGGACCTTCCACGTTCTTACCGTTGTTAACGCCCTGAACTGTAAAGTGTATATTACTTTCGCCGAGATTTTCGAAATTATAATAGAACGTATGCTCAACACCCAACTTTACTACCGCAACGCCGTTATTGTTGTGGGAAATCATTGCCGCAGCGCGGAACATCATACCTGCGGTAAGCGTGCCGTTATATTTAAGGAAATTACCGTATTCGGCATAACCGTCGCCGCCGCCGATAGGCATAATATTGTTCCATTTATCGCTAATCGCGTCGAACGCTTCGTAACCGTTTGTAATATTGTTGCCGCTTGCGTCGTATACGTTCATAGGCTTTAAGCTTCCTTGGTTATTGCAGAATACCGGCGGCTTACCGTCGTTGCTGTTACCGTGGTCGCGCATAACCTCCGTGCCCGCTCTTCTCGAGAAGTAAGGCGCAATAGTGACCTCGGTTTCATGTATAACGGTGTTTTCGTTAATAACCTTATTGCCGTTGCCCATAATATACCAGCCAAGAAGCTCTCTGCCGTCGGCGATATCGCCCTTAATTTGGGCAACCGTGGGCACAACCAAAACGTCGCCCGTCTGCACAGCGGTTTTATAATCATCCGCAAGAGTGAGTCCTGTGGGAAGCTTAACGGATATAGTGGCATTCTGCGAAAGCTCGGGTCTTATGGTTAAATTGCCCTTCAAAACGGTAGCGTTAGTAACAACATTGCCCTCGCTGTCGACCCAACGTATCAATTTATTACCAGTTTTGTTGTCTATCTGGTTTTCGTTAGGTAATACAAGAGTATCGCCCTGCTGGAATACATTTTCATAATCGGTTACGACAAAATTGTCGGGAAGATCTAAAGTAACAACCGCGTCTTCCGTAAATACGGGAGTAATTTTTATATCTTCGGTAAGCACAATACCTTCCTGAACACGGTCGCCGTCCTCGTTCACCCAATGTAAAATTTTATGACCGGTACCGTTATCCACCTGCGCGGCAGTAGGAAGAACAAGCCTGTCGCCCGACTGCTGAATAAACTTGTAATCGGACTTAACGGAGAAATTCTCGGGAAGTCCGAAGAACTCGATTTTTATATCCTCGGTAAGAATAGGTTCTATAGCTATATCCCCTAAAATTCTGACGCCTTCAACAACGGGAGTTCCGTTTGCATACGAATAAGCCCAGCCGAGAACTCTGTGACCGGTTTCGTTTTTAATCTGCGCCGCAGTGGGAAGCACAAGTTTATCGTTTGTTCTCACGTTAGTTTCATAGCCCGTTACCGTAAACTTTTCGGGTAAGTTCAAAGTAATGGTCGCGGGCTTCGTGGGAACGGTATTTTCCGCCGCCATAGAAACGCCTATATTAAATCCTTCGGCGTCTTCTTCAAACTTAATAAGCGTGAGCGTGTTTTTATCGTTTTTATTATTCTTTTTAACCGCGATAGACACCGTCTGGCTTGCGCCCGCTTCAAGAGTTATCTTTTCAGAGGCTACGCACGTAGTTTTATCTTGCCAATTATAACTCGAATGCATCTGATAAACGGTAAACGAAACAGCCTTATCATCTAAATTTTTAAAATTATAATGATATGCGTAAGACTGTCCGGATTCTCTTGCCAAAACAGTAACCGAACGGAAAAAGCTGTCCTTTGCCAACGTAGCGGCACAACTGATAGTTTTACCCATTAAACCGTCTATGATAGCGTTTTCGGTAACAAGTTCGTAATCGGGATCATCATCCAGCTCGTTGCCTTCGGCGTCGAAATAATAGTCGCCTATTTCATTGCTGCCGAAAAGTACCGCGTCGCCCTTTTCTGGTGCGAAATAAGGCATTACGGTTACCGCTTCCAACGGTACAAAATCTTTAAGCGCGGCAAACTGCAACACTTTCTTTTCTTCACCGATAACAGCAAAACCGCTTACCGTTTTTCCGCCGAGCGTAGCCGCGTCAAAATCAGACTGCGATATCAACTTACCGACGGGTAAAGTGAAAGTTGTTTCTCCACCCTTAAATCTGACGGACGTATCCTCCGCCAGCGTCACCACCACCTCCGTAGGAGGTAGTACAGCTTCGTAATCGCCGCCGAGTTCCGGTCTTGTGGAACCCGTCTTGTCGTCGTTCCAATCGTAGGCGTCGTTAATAGTAACTTTACCGCCTTCCGTATCGGGCGGAACGAACGAATCATCGTCCGCACAACCCGCAAGAGGAACCAAAAGTCCGCCGACAAGCAATCCGGCAATCAGTAGCTTACCAAATCTTTTCATCTTCCTTTCTCCTTATAAATTATATTTACCGGTCAATTCCGGCATAATTTAAACAATTAAAGTTTTTTTTGCCGTCCCAAAATGGACGGCAAAAAGGGGTACGTACCCCTTAGTTTGCTCGCTACGAATTTAAACATTCGCAAATTTTAATATGAAAATTTTATTTATTTATTGTTACAATATCACACTCTAGTTTATTATACAATATATTTTAGTATTTGTCCATTGCAAATTTATCTTAATAATATTGCAAAAATGTTTTTTATAAAAAAATTGCCGCGAACTATCAAAGTTCGCGGCAATTGAAATTTAATTCAATTAAAAATATTCTACGCTATTCCAAAATTCTTTAATTTCGGGGCGGGCGAGCACATCCGCCAATGTTGTTTTATCGTTTTCTTCTTTAAAAAAGCTTATATAAATGCACAATTGATTTTCTTTTTCGTCGCCGTCGAAATTATACAACTCTTCATAATATTCTTCAACATCGTTACTGCTGTTGTAATACAGCCCGACAGCTTCCTTTTTTCCTCTTTTAACTTTAATATAATCACTCTTTTTTATAAACTCACAATCTTCGCAAAGAACTTCAAACTCCTCTTCGGGCGTTCCGTTTGAAGTTTCAAATACTACGAAAATCTGAACTCTTTTATCGTCGGAATAAAATCCGAAATGGCTGGTTTCAAGCGCATCTCCACCAGTAGCAATACTAAACCCCTGCGGTAATGCAAAAGCATAATGTTTGTTCGTCAATTTCCCGTTTTGAATTTTCAGCATTTGTAAATTTCTCCTTTAATAATACGCAAAGTTATACTCTCTGCTTCATATATATATTTTAGACCTAATTATTACCAAACACAAGTAATTTAGGCAACTAATAGGCATAATATTTGTAAATAGGAGTGTCTAATTTATGTGTATTTTGTCGAATTTTGTCGAAAACCTAAAAGAGCTTATTTCGGAGCGTGATTTGGACGCCGCACAGCTCGCCGAAATCGTTGATATCGACGTTTCCGTTATCTACCGATATTTAAGAAAAGAATGTTTACCAAGCCTTAAAAATTTTATTATTTTAGCAGATTATTTTGAATGTTCAGGTGATTATCTGCTCGGACTTTACTACGAAAACAAATCAACCTGTTTTAAACAGGCTCCGCCATTTTCTGAAAGATTTAAAAAAATTTTGAACGATAACAAAACCACACGTTATAAGGTACGAAAATCTTGTAACTTTGCAAGACAGAGCGTTGACGATTGGTACTTCGGAAAATATATGCCCACTATAGAAAACGTTATGCGCTTAAAAAAATTTTTCGACTGCTCTATAGACGAGCTTTTAGGCAGAGAGTAATTTTAAATTCGTTAATATTGTAACATAGCGTTTTTTATATGCAAGCATATTACGCATTTTTAAAAATGTATTTTTAATTTCGTATTTTGCTAAACTGTATATATACCAATTAAGGCAAATTTACGATTTTGACATTTAATAACGCAGTTGCAAAACGCATAAACCAATTATTGAAATTAAATAATTTAACTCAATATCGTCTTGAACAACTATCCGGCATAACTCACGGAGCAAAGGTATTCCGCACATCAAATTTAGAATTGGAATAACCGCATAAATATTAACGCCCGCGCATACGCGCTATTTACGTCAATGAAAAAGCCGCTACACAAAGTAGCGGCTTTCGCTTTTAATTAAATATACATCAACAATTATTTCTTCCCATTGGGATTCGCGTGTTAGCACATTCAGAAATTTGCGACGATACTGCTTGGCTTCCTCAAAGCTAATGGAGAAAGACCAAAAAGGCTTATTTTTTGTTCTCCTTGCTTTGTTTAATAGCAGCCTGTGTCGCGGCAAGTCTTGCAATGGGATCGCGGTAAGGCGAGCAGGAAACGTAATTCAAGCCGATTTTGTGGCAGAACTCTATGGACGAAGGGTCTCCGCCGTGTTCGCCGCAAATACCTACGTGAAGTTGACCGTTACCGCTCTTTCCGAGTTTAACGGCGGTTTCCATAAGTTTGCCTACGCCGACGGTATCGAGACGGGCGAACGGATCGCTTTCGTAAATTTTGTTGGCATAGTACGAAGGAAGGAATTTACCGGCGTCGTCGCGCGAGAACCCGAAGGTCATCTGCGTCAAATCGTTCGTGCCGAAGCAGAAGAAATCCGCCTGTTTTGCAATTTCATCGGCAGTAAGAGCCGCGCGGGGAATTTCAATCATAGTGCCCACTTCGTATTTAAGGTCAACGCCCGAAGCTTTGATAACTTCGTCGGCGGTTGCTACAACCGTCTTTTTTACGAAAGCAAGTTCTTTAACTTCGCCTACAAGAGGAATCATAATTTCGGGAACTACTTTCCAATTCTTGTGACGTTTCTGAACGGCGATAGCCGCTTTAATAACCGCTTTTGTCTGCATAACCGCAATTTCGGGATAAGTTACTGTAAGACGGCAGCCGCGGTGACCCATCATGGGGTTGAATTCGTGCAAATCGGAAATAATCTGTTTAATTTGCGCAACAGACTTTTTCTGCGCCTTTGCAAGAGCTTTAATATCTTCTTCGTCCGTAGGAACAAACTCATGAAGAGGGGGATCAAGGAAACGGATAGTAACGGGCTGACCTTCCAAAGCTTCCATAAGTCCTTCGAAATCAGCCTGCTGCATGGGCTCGATTTTGGCAAGCGCAGCTTCTCTTTCTTCAACAGTTTCGGAACAAATCATTTCACGGAATTTATCTATTCTGCCTTCACCGAAGAACATATGCTCCGTACGGCAAAGACCTATTCCCTGCGCGCCGAATGCGGCGGCCTGCTTAGCGTCCGCGGGAGTATCGGCGTTGGTTCTTACGCCGAGCGCCTTGTATTTATCGGCAAGCTCCATGATTCTGCCGAAATAACCGCTGTTGGGGTCTGCGGGAACGGTAGGAATAAGGCAATCGTAAATATTACCGGTGGAACCGTCAAGGGAAATACCGTCTCCCTCTTTGAACACTTTGCCGGCAAGCGTAAACTTTTTATTTTCTTCGTCCATCTTTATATCGCCGCAACCGGAAACGCAGCAGGTTCCCATACCGCGAGCAACAACGGCAGCATGCGAAGTCTGACCTCCGCGTACGGTAAGGATACCCTGAGCGTACTTCATACCCTCGATATCTTCGGGAGAAGTTTCAAGACGGACAAGAACTACTTTCTTACCCTTCTTTCCTTCTATAACCGCGTCTTCAGCGGTGAATACAATGCTGCCCGCTGCCGCGCCGGGGGAAGCAGCTATACCTTTTCCTACAACGTTCTGCTTGTCCGCCGCTTTCAATGCCTTAGCGTCAAACTGCGGATGAAGAAGCATATCAAGCGATTTCGCGTCAATCTGCATAATCGCCTGTTCTTCGGTAATCATACCTTCGTCGATAAGGTCGCAAGCAATTTTAATAGCCGCAGCCGCGGTACGCTTACCGTTACGCGTTTGCAACATGTAAAGCTTTTTATCTTCTATGGTGAATTCCATATCCTGCATATCGCGGTAATGGTCCTCAAGCGTTTCGCAAACCTTTTGGAACTGAGCGTATGCCTCGGGGAACACGTCTTTCATCTGCTCTATGGGCATGGGAGTACGAACGCCGGCAACAACGTCCTCGCCCTGAGCGTTTACAAGAAATTCTCCCATAAGTCCCTTTTCGCCCGTAGCGGGATTGCGAGTGAACGCAACGCCTGTACCTGAGGTGTTTCCGAGGTTGCCGAACGCCATCATCTGTACGTTTACCGCGGTACCCCAACTGTAAGGGATGTCGTGGTCCATACGGTAGATATTTGCGCGGGGGTTGTCCCACGAACGGAATTCGGCTTTAACCGCTTCGAAAAGCTGTTC
>CATKAP010000256.1 GCA_949746255.1 uncultured bacterium | reverse complement strand
GTTGACTGACGTTTTGGCGCGTTACTTTTTACGCGTCGCGTTCCGCTCATATCGGCAATAGTAGAATTATCGTCGATATAAATTATTTTTTCTTTTTTCGGTTTGTTCTGCTTGTCTTTCTTCATTAATCCTCCTGCGGATAACAATGGCAAGCGGCAAAATGTCCGGGTTCGTATTCCTTATATACCGGCGCGATATGGCTGCAAATTTCCATTGCCTTAGGACAACGCGTATGAAATTTACATCCCTTGGGAGGGTTAGCCGGCGAAGGAATATCTCCGCTTAAAACTATTCTGTTCATTTTCACGTCGGGATTAGGATTGGGAACCGCGGAAAAAAGCGCCTGCGTGTATGGATGAAGAGGATTGGAAAATATATCGTTTTTATTTCCGAATTCCACCATGGAACCCAGATACATAACTCCGATTCTGTCGGAAATGTGCTTTACAACCGATAAATCGTGTGAAATAAAAAGATAGGTAAAACCCATTTTATCCTGTAAATCTTTTAAAAGATTTATGATCTGAGCCTGAATAGAAACGTCGAGAGCCGAAACAGGTTCGTCGCAAACAACCAATTCAGGATTAACCGAAAGCGCGCGAGCAATACAAATCCTTTGACGCTGTCCGCCTGAAAACTCGTGCGGATAACGCTCGTAATAATAATCGCGCAAACCGCACTTTTCCATTATTTTCAAAACGTAATCCTTTGTTTCTTCTTTAGGCACCAAATTATGAACGCGTACAGGTTCCGCTAAAATTCCGCCGACCGTGCTTCTTGGAGGAAGCGATGAATAAGGGTCCTGAAATATTATCTGCATCTGAGTGCGCAAGGGGCGCATTTTGGAAGGCTTTAATTTAGCTATATCCTGTTGTTTAAAGAAAACCTGACCCGCGGTTGGTTCGTATAATTTCAAAATAGTTCTGCCGAGAGTTGTTTTACCGCAACCCGATTCTCCTACTATTCCCAAAGTTTCGCCTTTTTTAAGAGTAAATGAAACGTCGTCGACAGCGCGAAGATATGAAGTGGGCTTGCCAATTAAATTTTTTCCGAGAACGAAATATTTTTTTAAGTGTCTTACTTCGAGAATGGCTTCCGGATCCGGAGGAAGTTTTAAATCTTCTTCCGCCTTTAAATCTCTTTCTTCCTGCTCTTTTCTGGCTTCTTCCTCGTCGTTAAAAGATCCGAATTCTCCCGCTTCCGCGTTTTCTTCGGTTTTTACGTCTTGGGGAGAGGCCTTTTCAGTCTCTTCGTCCTTATTTTTTTTGAAAGGATTTTTTAAATTAATTTTCATCCTTGTTCTCCTGAGAGTACAAATGACACGCTACCCAATGCGTGGGGCTGACCTGAATCATTTCGGGATAATCTCCCGAACATTTATGAATGCATTTGGAACAACGTTCCCTGAAATAGCAATAATCGGGCATATTTATAGGGTTGGGAACGTTTCCCGGAATACTGAAAAGCGTATCCGAATCGGAATCCATAGTAGGTTTTGACTTTTGCAAACCTATCGTATAAGGATGTTTCGGACTATGGAAGATTTCAGAAGCGGTACCCTGTTCTATGATTCTGCCTGCATACATGACCACAACGTAATCAGCCATCTCGGCAATAACGCCCAAATCATGCGTAATTAACAGTATGGAGCCGTTAATTCTGTCTTTCAGACTGCGCAACAAATCGAGTATCTGCGCTTGAATAGTAACGTCCAAAGCAGTGGTAGGCTCGTCCGCTATTATAAGACGGGGATTACCTTCCAAAGCCATAGCGATCATAACTCTTTGACGCATACCGCCGGAAAGTTCGTGCGGGTAGGATTTGTAAACTCTCTCCGGCATGGCAATACCTACGAGGTTCAACATTTCCAAAGACCTTTTTTTCGCCTCTTCTTTAGTAGCTTCGGGAACGTGTAAAAGCGTAACTTCGTCAAGCTGGTCGCCGATAGTGAAAACAGGATTAAGAGAAGTCATCGGCTCCTGGAATATCATTGCAAGCTGTCTGCCGCGTAAACGGTACATTTCTTTTGTCGGCATTTGCGCAATATCGAAAACTTTTTCTTCCATTTCGTATTGCTTGGTGCCGTAAATATCGCGTTTATGCACGGGAACCTTTTTGGGCGAACCGTCTTTATCGAGTTTTACGTTGCCTTTCGAATCTTTTAAATCTTCGTATAAAATTTCGCCGTTTTCATCCGTTTCGTAAATAGGGATAGGTTTTCCCTTGGAATCAAGTTTAAAGTCTAAAGATTTAAATCTGATGCTTCCGGAATATATCTGACCTTGCGGTCCCTGCAAAAGCTGCATTATAGACATACTTGTAACAGATTTGCCGCAACCCGATTCTCCTACTATTCCTACCGTCGACCCCTGGGGCACGTTAAACGATACGCCGTTAACCGCTTTTACCACACCTTGGTCGGTAAAGAAATATGAATGTAAATTTTCAATTTCAAGTATATTGGAAGAATCCTTCATTTCGGCAACGAATTCTTCTTCTTTCGCTTTGCGCTTCTTTTTCTTTTCCAAAGAATGCATAACCTTATTGTTTTCTTTGGAAATTTGTCTGACTTCGGCGCCCGTCAAATAATTGCCGTTCTTTTCCTTTTTGAATTTTGCGGCAATTTTTTTAAACCAGCCCGCAATTACGGAACCGACTTTCTTAAACCAATCCGCAACAGCCACGCCAACTTTTTTAAACCATTCTTTCATACGCTATCTCCTCATTTTAGGGTCGAGAGCGTCTCGTAAACCGTCGCCCACAAAATTAAAGCCCAAAACCGCAAGAATTATACAAATTCCCGGAGGTCCCCAAACGTTGAAATTTTCCTGCAAAACGTTGGTATCGCGTGAAATAATATTTATCATGGTTCCCCAAGCCGCGTTAGGCGCGGGAACGCCAAGGTTAAGGTAGGAAAGCGTTGCTTCGTAAAGTATCATACTTCCCAGACTCAAAGTCATAGAAACTATAAGCTGGGGCAAAACGTTAGGCAAAAGGTGTTTGAATATTTTCCTTGTTGTGGAATAACCCATTGCTTCGGCGGCAACCATATATTCCTGTTCCCGAAGGAAAAGAATCTGACCGCGAACAAGACGAGCTATACCGCCCCAGGAAATCAGCGCCAAAAAGCCCATTAAAAAATATATTCTAAATTGATTGGGTATTCCTACGCCTTCACCCAAAGTACCCACTATAAGCAATATGGGCATACCCGGCAAACACATTAGAATATCGCAGAAACGCATTATTACGTTATCGATTTTTCCGCCGAAATAGCCGGCAATTCCGCCGAACACCACTCCTAAAATAGTTGTTACGAATACCGCAAGAAAACTTATGGTAAGCGAAATTCTTCCGCCGTACATAAGTTGCGTTAATACGTCGATACCCGTTTTATCGGTACCGAGAGGATGGTCGGGACTGCAAGGCGCAAGCTCCGACAAATATACCGTTCTTTCTATAACTTGATAAAAAGTATACTCATTATCACCGCTACCGACTTTTATTTCGTTATACTCGTACTGAATGGTCGCCGCGTAATCGGTTTCGGTTTCGCCCCATCTATTGTACACGACAGGTCCAAACCAACTGAACACAAACAGTCCTATTATAAGAACAAGACCTATAATACTGAGTTTCGAACGGAAAAACCTTCTCGCAACCATTCTGCCAGGAGACAAAAGGCGTACGTTTTTATCAAGAGGTTTTTCATCGTTGAACTCGGCAAAACCTACTTCGGAGGACGTTGCTTTAACTTCGGCAACGCCGTCCGTTTCGGGTATGCTTTCAAATTTTTCTTCGTCACGTTTGTTCATAAATCACCATTTATTAACCGAGTTTAACGCGCGGATCAACCACTGCGTACATAATGTCGGAAAGTAACACGCCTATAACGCTCAACATTGCAAGGAACATATTATAGCCCATAATAACCGGAATATCCGCAGCCATTTCCGCTTGAAGCGCCCAGTTGCCTATACCGGGTAAATCGAATACCTGTTCCGTTATCATCGCGCCCGAGAATAGAGCGGGCAATAATCCTGCAAGCATTGTAACTATGGGAATCATAGTGTTTCTGAAAGCGTGTTTATAAATGACTTTACTTTCCTTCAAACCCTTTGCTCGCGCAGTTCTTATATAATCGGAGTTAAGCACTTCGAGCATATTTGTACGCGTATATCGCATTGTACTTCCGATACCGAGAATAACGGTTACGAATATAGGCAAAGCCATGTGCCAAAGTATATCCATTACTTTTTCTATTCCCGTGTAACCGCCCGCAAGGTTTTCCAACGTTCCGGGAGGGAACCATTGCAACTTATATGCGAACAAATCTTTAAGCAACTGTCCGAAAAAGAACGAAGGCAACGATATACCGAGAATTACGAATATGGTTACAACGTAATCGCGTACGGAATACTGATGAGTAGCCGCGGTAACGCCGAGAGGAATTGCCACCATATATTCTAAAATAATAGCTATAAAAGCAACGGCGAACGAAACGCCCATGTGATCAACGATTTCTTCGGCGACGGGAAGTCCGGAAACAAAACTTGTTCCGAGGTCGAAACGGCAAAGGTTACCGAGCCAGGTAAAATAACCGGCTATAATTCCCCAAAAACTACCGTCCGACAATCCGTATTGCTCGTACATCATTTTTATAATTTCTTCGTCAACACCCTGCGCGCCGCCCGAAGAACTTTGCAAAGCCGCAATTTTATTGGCTACAAAGTCGATGGGCATACAGCGCACAAGAATGTATATTATCAGCGAAACGCCAAGCAGAATTACTAACGTCCACACTAATCTTTTGAGTACGTATTTTAACATTTATTACTCCGAAAAAGGTAAATTTATCAGTCTACTAATTCTATTTCCCAAATTCTTTCAAACGGGGAAGTATAAGGATTTACAACAGAGGGAACGGAACTTGCTTTTATAACGTTTGCGTTATAAGCGTAAAGCACCTTTCTCTGATATACGGGAAGTTCTATTGCAAGATCCAAAACTTTACCCATTGCTTGTTTATAAGTCTCAGCGCGGTAAGATTTGTCGTCGGTAGTTCTGCCCTCGTCTATTAACGAACTCAATTCAGTAAGAATTCTGTTTTCAGTAGGATATTGAGTTTTATTGGTAAGAATATCACGATAACCCCATGCAAGCACGCTGGAAGCGCTTGAGTTCTTATGATAAATCTGATACATATCGGGATCTATAGCGGAACTCCAAGCTGCCGCCCATACTGCAAGCGAACCAGTTGAAAGTTTA
Source organism: uncultured bacterium (assembly GCA_949746255.1). Taxonomy (GTDB): domain Bacteria; phylum Bacillota; class Clostridia; order Christensenellales; family Borkfalkiaceae; genus Coproplasma. Next base: position 11,157 of record CATKAP010000256.1, on the reverse strand, counting down.
ACTAATGCGTTTAAATCGGGAGAAACTTCAACTTTCCAACCTAAATCGTTGAGTATTTCCTTTGCTTTATTAAACGTTTTGAAAGTGGGATGTTCGCTAACGTCAGAACCGGCAATAGTAAACTTAACGGTAAGTTCGGAATCGCCGGGTTTTAATCCGTTGCTGGCCATAGTTTCGCTTATATATTTTTTAGCGTTATCCTCACCCGTCCACCGAGTGTAAGCATGACCGTTATCTCTTTCCATATTTGCCGTAGGATTGGAAGGATCGTAATCATAACCTTCCGCTCTGGGATATGCCCAACCTACTACCGACATAGGCCAATTGATATTTACCGCAGTACCGTCGGAATAGAAAGTCGTAGCCAAACTTATATCCATTGCAGCCATGATACATCTACGAACAGCAATGTTGGGAATTTTTCCCGCATTGATACCTATATAACCGTAACCGAGCTGCCATGAATCAAGCTGTTTGTAACCTTTGCTTTCCATCGCTTTTAATTTTTCGGAATTTTGCTTGGTAAACTGAGGTTCTACATAGTGAACGCTACCGCTCTCCAACATTCCCAACGCGTTATTGGAGCTTATAGTCTGATAGCAGAGTTTTTTAATTTTGGGAGCGCCTAAAACGAAATTATCGTTCGCCTTGAAATAAACAACCTTATTGCTTAAGAAACCGTTGTTTGCCGGAGTAGTAGTGGAAAAACCGTTGTCCGTAGCGATGTAGGGACCTGCGCCCATGGGCACACGGTTTTTACTTACCGTAACGCCTCCGCGGGTAATTTCACCCTGAACAGTATTTTTCATAAACTCGAAAGAACCCCATTCGACGCCGAATTTGTTTTCTTCGATATTCATTGCATATTTGGAAGGATTGGAATAATAGTGATAAGGCGCAACCGTAAAACCAAAGTTCCACTCAGCCTTAGGGTCGAACTCATTTACGGTGATGGTAAGCACGTCGTAAGCGTTGCTTTCCGAAACTACGCCGTTTTCGTTGTGGCTTGACGCAACGGTATATTCCGCCTGATTGCTCTGACCTTCGTGCAATACAACCTTAGTACCTTTAGTTTCGTTTTGATGCGCGAGAGATTTAATTCCCGAAATATTAGGATAAAGAAGTTCGCCCTCTCCCACCGTTTCGTGCAAAATAACTTCTTTTGCTTTAGCAACGAACTCGTTTGACATAGTAGCCGCCGTACCCCAATAAGTAAGTATCTGGTCGAAACTACTCATTACTTTATCGTCGTATACGTATGCAACCGCTTTTGCTTCGCTGTTGACAACGGAAGTGCTGTAACCTCTGTTAACTTTTATAATATTGTTATAATCGGGCTTGCCGCTTCCGTCCTTACCGTATTCCAACGTTACGTATCCTTCGGCATACATGAAGGAAGTAATTTCGTCAAATTCGCCGGTAGACTTGTAAGGTTCTTCTTTATAAGATTCCTTTGCGCCGTTATAGTCGTTTTGAAGCTCTTCCTTAAAGGTTTTCAAAGTGTCGTTATAATCGGCAAGAAGCTGTTCACGAGCTTTCGCATTATCTATCTCTCCGTTTACGGCTATAGATTTTTTATAACCGTCGGAAGGCGTATGTTTGCTTATAGCTTCACGCATTTTTGTTTCGTCGGCTTCATAAGAGCCTGCCGTAGAAGTTTGACCTGCGGTGTGGAATAAATTAACAAGCTCGTTTACTCTGTCTCCCGCACGCGCGTTAGCCGCGTCGTTAAGTTTATCGTCTTCCGCGCTACCGTCGCCGGAAACGTTTTTCTGAGTACGATAACGCTGTAAACCTACGATATCCGTGGAATACATGGTAGTTGAACCCGTATACGCAGGATCGAGATAAACGTAAAGATTAAACATTACGTCGTTCATCGTAAGCGGAGTTCCGTCGGAAAACTTTATACCGTTTTTAATTACATAGGTATAAGTAGTAGTATTATCGCTATTTCGCTTATAATCGTAATCCTTTACAACTACAGGTTCGTTATCTCCGTAATTGAGGTTTCCGTCGGCGTCCGTGGAAAGCATACTCATCTGAGTTTGCCCTACGATACCTCCGTCGGGTCCCGCAGTATAGAAGAACGGGTTGAAAAGGCCGTTCAATTCTTCCGTCATCATTACGAGCGTATCCGCTTTTTTAGGTTGAAAGCAACCGGAAAGAAAGCCGAAAGTACCGCATGTAAGCACGGCGCCCATAGTTATTGAAACAGCTTTTAAAACAGTTTTCTTTTTCATAATATTTGCCACTCCTTTTTTCTTAATTTAATGTGTAACCTGATCCGAAAAAACTTAAGGATTAGGATTTGCGGAGATACGAACCTCCGTTTCGTTTATTATCGTTACTATGCAAGGGATTATTGTTTGCGTGCCGCTTTGAACTTCCACTGCTTCGCAAGTGATATCAAAATTAATTCCAACCGGTTTATAAGCGGACGTATTGCCGTTTAAAAGTCCTATGCTGTAACCAGTAAAATAATCTTTATCGCCGCCGCCTGCCGCATACAAAGGATAGACGTTGCCGACGTTAATTTTACCTGAAACGTTTACATTTTCAAACGTTACAGTAGAAGATATAAAGCCTGCTAACAAACCGAACGACGCGCCCTGCATTCTGGAACCGCTCATCATATTGTAAGTCACGTTTTCGAAATTTACGTTCCGTATTTCCGCTTCGTCTATAATTCTGCCGAACAATCCGCCGTAAGTTCTTTGATTATTAATCTGATTAACGCTTATATTAGAAAGCGTCACTTCATTTTCCGCTATAATCTTGCCGGTAAAATCAGATTGCGAGAACGCAAGAGGCCAATCGAATCCGGTAAAATCAAGATCATTTAAAATTTCATAGTTACCGTTTACGCTGACGTTATCGTTATCCACCATTTGTGCGGCTTTGGTAATTTTGTACCAAACTCCTTCACGCCATGTAGTATAGTAAATCGCTACGGGATTTTCGGCAATGCCGCGTTCATAATTCACCGTTCCGGCATGTTTTAACGTTTCAGAAGTAACTTCGTCGGTAAGTTCTTTATTCAAATATATTTTATCGAATGTTTTACCGGAAAGCTGAGGAAAACGTCCGTATTCCACCGAGCCTTTTTCCATATTCCACGAAGGAACTTTCAATTCGTCCGACTGCGTAAGCTTATTAAACGTTTGACTGCCGTAAACCGACCAATCCGGATTTACAATTTCGTTATCGTTTTCATCGGTTGAAACTACGTTTTTAGCATAAAATCTGAAAGTAAAATTAGGAATCCAACCGGCGTAAAGAGTTAAAACAGGCGTATTCGCGTCATACTTTTTATCCGAATCAATTTCCAACAAATCGGTTTCGAAATCCCATTTATCGTTATAAATCCAGCCCTGCTTTTTTTCGTCGGTAGTAATTTCGCCGTAATCGTCGAGCATGTTACCGCTTGCGTCTACGCGGGGCTCGCGGGTTTTATACCAGCCGGCAAGAAAATAACCGGAACGTTCCACTTTTGAACGGGTTAAAGATTCTTCGGTTCCGCCGCCGTTGGGTCCGCGTTTTTCGTCGCCGGGTTCCAACAGTTTTACACCGCCGTTTTTAAACGCGTCCTTAGGTAAAGTATCCACAAGATTACTGTTGTCGCTCATGGAAAATTTACCCCCGTTGCTGTCATAAAACACGCTGATTTCAAAACCTGTTTTATTAAAATCGTTGTAGGGGTTGGAGCTCGTAGAACAACCCGCCCCCACAAGCGCCGCAGCGCAAACGACTAATAAACCGATAATAATTTTACTTCTTCTTTTCATGCTTTTCTCCGAAAGCTTATTGTTTTTTCTTAAATAGTTTTTTTAACTGGGGAAGGAATATCCAAACCGTCAACGCTATAGCCGCCGCTCCGAACACGCCGGTAAGCACCGCAAGAGTAATTATTATTGCCTGAGAATTATCTACCGGCTTCTCATTCTCTTCGGGAGGGATGACTATTTCTCCAGAATCTCCTTTAAGGAAACGTATGGTAGATTCAGCCGCTGTTAAGGTATCGTAATTGGTGACAAGCGCAAGCTGTTCGTGAGAGGTTATCGCGTCGTAGAGAGCGCGAGCCGCGATTACAGCCGCTTCGTCGGCAAGAGTAATTTTGGAAGGCAGAGCGTTTATCGCCGCTATTACGTCCAAAGTCTGTTGATTTGCCGCCGCCGCTCCGTCGATAACGGTATCGAAGTACTGCTCCATTATAAATGTGCCGTAACCCGTTCCGTTTGTAGGACGAACCATAAGCAAAGGATTTTCTACTTTACCTATATAATTTACAAAGTTTGCGCCGTAGAACATTGCAACGGACGAAGGGTTCCACATATAGTAAGGAACAATTCCAAGCCCGTTAACTTTTCCGCCACCAGTTTGAACTGTACCGGTAAAAGGATAGTTCGTTCCCGCATTATAATAACTTTCGTCGTATTCTTCTTCGAGTATAGGAGCTTCAAGGCTCTTAAATACTATCACGCCTAAATTCTGGCAACCGTAGAAAGCTTTGTCTCCTATCGCTTTAAGCGTTTGGGGAAGTTCTACCGTTTTCAAAGGAGCGCCCATAAACGCCATTGCGCTCAAACGCACCGTACCTTCTGCCACCGCAAAAGTTTTATCGTCTTTGAGCATAGGATAGGTTACGAGAACAAGTCCGCCGTTGGGAGCTACACAGTAAAGAACTCCGTCTATAACTTTTACAGGAGAATTTTTATCGTCATTGAAATCGGCAAATTCACCTATTTGACAACCGGCGAAAGGATTATCTCCTACATAAGTTAAGTTATCGCCGAGAACCACTTCCGTTACGGCGGTTGAAGAGAACGCGTTAGAGCCTATATAAGTTGCACCCCTTAAATCGGCTTTTGTAAGGGCGGTACCGGCGAAAGCATAGTCGCCGAACATTGACACTTTATCCAAATTAACTGCTTCGGCAAGACTTTCCGACGCCATGAACGCGCCTGCGGAAACTATTACGCCTTCTTTTAAAGTAACTTTGACAAGTTTCTCACTTCCCCTGAATGCAAGCTGTCCTAAAATTTCCACGGAAGAAAGGTCAAGTTCGGTAAATCCGCTACCGCCAAACGCGCTCGCACCTATCTGCGTTACGTTGCCGAGATTAATTTCCTTTAATTCGTTGCAACCGTAGAACGCGCCTTCTGGAATAACTTTCAAATCGTTTCCGAGAATAACTTTAGTCAACGACGTTTCAAAATTGAATATTCCGGAACTTGTCATATACGCAAATGCGCCAGCACCGATTTCTTTAGCCGAGGACAGATCTACTTCAGAAAGATTTGTAGTATATGCGCCCGAATCTCCTACATAAACAAAATCACTTTGATTGCCTTTTCCGCCGGCGTCTATAAGAACGGGAATAGTTTCGCCGGAGAAAGCAAATGCTCCGACATACGTTACTTTGGAGAGGTCAACAGCAGTCAGCTTTATATCGTTAAAGAACGCGTACGCGCCTATTTCCACTCCGTTGCCCAAAGTTAAAGCGGAAAGCTCCATATTGTATTGGAAAGCTCCGGTACCTATTACAACATTATCGCCGACGGTAACGTCGGTAAGTTTAGAAGGACTGAGGTATACATAAATATAGTAATCGTAAGTTCCGTCGTTTAATGCTTTTAAAAGCTGACCGTCAGTAACCGGCATCATAAATGCAAAATCGCCTATAATCGAATTGCTGCCAACGGTAACTTCAGTAAGATTTACACACGCCGCGAACGCATACGCGCCGACGGTTGTTTCGTTTGAAATGTTAACGGTTGAAATACCCGAGAAAGCAAAAGCATATTCTCCTATTTGGTCTACCCCGCTTATATAAGGCGCGGAAAGCAATTTTTCGCATTGGAAGAACGCATAATTACCGATAACCGTTATATTACCGAGTTGAAGCTTAGCGGAATCGAGCGAAGTACAACCGGCAAACGCATAATCGTTAACAACCGTAACCGAAGACAAACCTACCATGGTTAAAGATGTGTTTCCGGAGAACGCGCCTTCGCCGATTTCTTTTATATTGCTGCCTATAGGCATAAATTCCGTAACAAGAGGCGAAACAAGTACAAGCACTTCGGAATTGCTTTTCAAAGTTAAATAATTGTAATCAGTTCCGGGAAGAGTTTGCGCCGTAAAATTACTTCTGCGGGCGTTTGCAAGCTTGAATTTTGAAACCTGTGTTCCTGCAAAAGCAAACGCGCCTATTGAAGTTACGTCGTCGCCCAAAGTTACGTCGGTAAGAGCCGAACAACCATCAAACGCACTTTCGGGTATAACCGAAGCGTTAATTGAAATTGTATTCAAAGCCAGACAACCGGAGAAAGCGCCGCTGCCGAGTTTAACCTTGTCGGCATTTATCGTCACGCTTGCCAATTGTTTGTTGTCCGCAAAAGCGCCGCTGCCGAGCGACTGCGCGGTTTTGGGTAAATCCAAAGAGATAAGCGCGCTGTTATTGAACGCGTCGTTACCGATTGCTACGATTTTGGCAAGATTTACTTCTTCCAAAGGACAATCTTTAAAAGCTTCCATATTGATAAACTGGACGTTTTCCAAATTTATCTTTTTAAGTTTTTTACAGCCGCTGAACGCTTCCGACTCTATCTTTTTAAGCGTAGAAGGCAAAACTACTTCTTCAAGCGCGGTAAGATTTTGGAATGCGCTGAGTTGAATAGTTTCAACTCCCTCGGGAATTATTATTTTAGTGATGGTATCGTCGCCCAAAGCGGCAAATTTGGTATTGTAAGGATCTTCGTCGGAAATTTCGTCGTTTTCGTCTTTAGGCACCGAATGATAACCGCAGAAAGCGTATTGATAAATTTCCGTCACACCCAAATCGGAAGGAATTTCAACCACACCGCCGTTGCCCGTATATCTCAAAAGATATAAAGTATTTGTGTTGTAAGGATTTTTTACGTTTATACTGATATTCTGAGAATAGTACGTGCTTTTACCGTCAAGATATACGTTAACGGAAACAGAAGCGTTACCTTCGTTTACCGCAGTTATCTTTCCTTTTTCGTCAACGGTTACAATATTGCTGTTACCAGATCTGAACTCCACGGTAACGTCTTCGGGGAAGTACGCGTCGATAGCATATTTAACGGTAACCGATTCCGAAGGATACATTGATAAGTTGTAACTGTTGCCCGTAAATTTAACGGTCTGCCCGGCCGTAGTGGCGTTAAGTCCCCTCTCGTCGTTTGAAGAGAAATAGAAAACTTTATTCACATAATACTCTGTGAGTTTAAACGAATCCGCCACGGGTTTATCGTAAGAAACATAACCGGGGTCGCCGGCTTTCAATACGGTAACCGTAAGTTGCGCGCTCACGCTCGAATTTCCGTTAGCCGTCGCAGTAACGATTGCCGTACCGGGTTTTGCGGCGAAAATTTTACCGTTTACTATGCGCACAGCGTCACCCTGCACGGAATAATTAACGCTCTCAGCCCAGAGATCCGAAGGTGTTACGACCGTATTGGGTTGATAAATTTCATTGGGACTCAAAGTAAGTTCCGTTATGGGATTTCCGTCTTTGTCGGCAAAGTTTACGCCGAGCACGGAATCGGGAATTTCTATTTCGTAAATAGCTTCGTTCTGAGCATAGTCGAGCACGTCTACTATAAAGGTACGATTATTATATGATTTCGTTTTTATTTCTTCCAAATAATCGGTAAGCTCGTAAGTCATTGTATACGTCGAATTAAAATCCGAGTACAATGTGGTAAGATATCTGTCAAACGAATCCATCGTATAGCGGGGTTCGCTGCCGTTGGGAGTATAATCGGGGTTATTACCGATATAGCCAACTATCGCCGCGGAAGAATAATGATTGTCATAAATATCTATTTCCGCATACAATCTGTTCTTCTTCATGGAATTATCGTATTCCGAGCGGAATCTGCAATCCGTAATGGAAGGAGCCTGGAAATCGGTTACAAAGGGGAATTCAAAAGTATTTCTCAAATTGGATTCCAGACCGCCGCCGTTATATTCCACTCCCGCCTTTTTAGCAGTTTCGTAATCTTCCCTATCGAAATTGTAATCAAGATAACCTTGAAGTTTTACAATATATTTTGTATTGTTTTTAAGATTGTAGTCCGCTACGCTAAAATCCAAATCCAAAGACGAAGGACCTATCGCGCTGCCGTAATTATACGATTTTTTCTGATTCCATATTTCTTTTTCAAAAATAACTTCGCCGGTCACGGAATCGGTAATAGTGGCAACTATAAGTTTTGCGCCTCGCAACATACCCGCATACACGCCGTATATGGAATGTATGGTACTGTTGCTGTCGCCGGTATTCTGATTTGAAAGAGAAATATATTTTCTATCCGCCGCAATCTTGGTAGAGCCGGGAGCCTGAAGATAGTTATAAGCTCCGAGATAGGTTATATAATCGCTGTACGTACCGCCCAAAGCGCGCGTTGCGTATGCGTCGGGCAAAGTCTTGTCTATTGCATTAAGTCCGTCGTCAATTTCGTCTTTATTGGTTTCGAAATAATCCAGGTCGAACATGGGAGCTTTAGTCCAGTCTCCGTAGAATGCAAGGAACGGAACGTTCAAATCGATTCCGTTTTGCGCTTTAAGCATTACGAAACCTTCGATATACATACCGTTTGAGAATTTTTCGTCGAGATATTGTTTATCCGCGTCCGAAAGTACCACTTGTAAAGTAACTTCGGCGTTTTTGCCTCCGTCAACGGTTACAGAGTTTCCGTTTTGCACTCCGTTGGTTACTTTTGTAACGGTAACCGAAGGAGAAAGCGCGTAGCCTTCTTCCGTGACAGTGGTATCGCCTCTATCCGTAAGAGTGGAGCTTACTCCTTCCGTCATAACTATAGCGCTGACATCGTAAGTAAGAGCCGAAGGGCCGAAATTGTTAACGGCAAATTTCATCGTATAAACGCCCGTTTTAGAAGGGTCGTCGCCAAGTTCGAGCTTGGCTTTATCCATAACTTCGCCGTTTTTAAAAGTTGTTATATATGCTTTGGAAGTAGTCGCTTTAGTAAGATTGGCAAGCCCAGCGCCCTGTTTTCTGACAGCCGAAGGCAAACCGTTCATATTGTGCGCGATATCCGTAGTGGACATCATAATCTGATTAACGCGCGCGGTCACCTCTTTTGCGTTAAGCGTGGGGAACGTCATTTTTACGTATTGACGAATAAGCGCGGTAACTCCCGCCTGGTTAGGGCTCGCCATACTCGTACCGGAAAGCCTGTCGTAAGACTGACCGGGAACCGCGGAAAGAATTTCGCCGCCGTGCGCGGTTATTTCAGGCTTGATTCCAAGGCTCGGCGTAGGTCCCCACGAGGAGAAATCCGACATAAAGGGTCCGGCTTTTTGATCCTTGCTGATTTTTATTTTGCCGCTATCGCTGCTTGCAAGTACTTTACCGTTATCCTGAGATATAGAACAAACGGGGAAATCTCCAACGCCGCCTACAGTCATAGAAATGTCGCCGGATACATTATTATATATTATTGCGCCGATCGCACCCTTGTTCTTTGCAATTCTCGCCTTTTCTTCAAAAGAATTTTGACCTCTTTGAATGAGCGCGATTTTACCGGAAACGTCCAAACCGCTGTAATCCGCCGTACGTCCGACGCCGGGAACGGTTACATATTCGAAATCGCGTTCGTTTTCACTGCCGAGTATATCGTTAACGAAATCCTTTTTCTTTGCGCCTCTGCCTGTGGATTCGGTGAAGTACATAATCGTTTCGCCGTATTTGAGATACGACCTCTTAACGCCGCTTATGGAAGCTACGGAAAGCGCGGATTCGTAAGTTGAAGGCGAACCTACGGTAGCAGAGTCCGGATTTGAAGTAAGACCGAGGTTACCGTTCTTTTCCGAACCGAAAGTGGAATTGTAATCGTTTGAAGCCGCAACCACAAGACTGATTCCGTTTTCGCCGATTTTATTATAAATATTGCTGGTTTCTTCCTTGTCCTCTTCCCTTGCAAAACCGCAGGAAGAACCGAGAGACATATTAATTACGTCAACGCCCAAAGTTACGCAATCTTCAAGCGCGGCAAGAATCCACGATTGTTTTGCACCCTGAGCAGTATCGGAAAAAACTTTGAAAATTGCAAGCTGCGCGTTAATGGCAACGCCCGTAATCGTATCGTCTTTACCGCCAATTACGCCGGCAACGTGCGTGCCGTGTTCGCTTGCTATGGGATATACGTCCGCGTCCTTATCCGCATAGTCGTATGCAAACGGAACTTTGGCGCTGACATAAACGTCTTCCGCTTTGAGACCGGCGGAAAAAGCCGCCGCGCGCGTTCCGCTCAAATCGATATTCGAAAGGCTGATAACCTCTTCGCCTTTAAAACGCGACGCGTCGAAAGCGGTATGCGTGTAATCCAAACCGGTGTCGAGTACGGCTACTACGGTACCCGAACCGTCGAAACCCAAACCTTCACTGTTGAAAATACCCGTATCGTGTACGTTTACGTTATTTTCAACAACCTGCGTTTCGCATTTTTCGTATTCTTCTCCGACAATGAGAGTAGCTTTTGTTCCTATAGCTTCGTATACTTTTTCAAAATCGGATGAATTTATAGTAATTTCAAAACCGCCGAAAAGAACTTCGAAACTGTTGCCGAGTTCGTAATCGACCCCGGAGCCGTCCAAACGGCTGATAAGTTTTGCGCGCTCTTTTGCAATTTTAACGGAAGCATTTCTTCCGTCGCGCGTATTGATATATTCCCCTACGGTTTTTGCAGACGTAACGCTTTTCGTTTCGTTATAACTGTCAAGCACGGATTTAACGCCCGTTTTATCCATGTTGATTATAACGGAAATTTCACCCGATTGCGCCGCTTCGGGAAGAGGCTGAACAACGGAGGTATCGTAATACTTGCTCAAATCGGACTTTACGTTGTCCATGCGGGTTATTCCGGGAGTTTCTCCTTCCGCAACTTCATGCGCCTTTATTCCGTTGAACAAAGGTAATGCAACAGAAAAAGCCAAAGCCCCCGTCATAATCACGGAGGTAACCGAAATTAATGTTTTTCTCGTTTTTTTGTTGTATACCATCGTTTTGTACCTCTTTCTTAATATTAGCAAGTTAAACTTAGATTATTGTTATAAATTATACAGCATTGCAAACATTTTTGCAAACCAGATCGGAAGAGCGTC
>CATKAP010000255.1 GCA_949746255.1 uncultured bacterium | reverse complement strand
GTATTTTTACATTTTCTGCTTTTTCACAATTTGTAATTCATAACCCAAAGCATTAAGCATACTACAGAATATCTTCAAAGAAGGACTACTCTCTTTTTTCTCAATCCGTGAAATGACCTGCTGTTTACTTCCAGTAATAGCGGCTAATTGACTTTGGGTAATCTTTTCAGCTTTTCGCAAACTAATCATTTCTCCGATCAACTTATATTCTTCCCTACTTTCATTCCATGCTTTAGCAAATGATGGAGATTCTTGACAATGCTTTTCTATTTCTTTATTTATATCGACTTGTACAAACGGCATATTCAACACCTCCTTATATTATATGAACGCCTTACCTAAAAGTTTTCCAATCTCTTTAGCCCTTTTTATAACTATCTTCTTATCTTTTTTCTCTGTCTGGTTCTTCTGTTTCCGGCAAGCATGAAGCAAATACATATTCTTTCCATCAGCTACAACATAGAATATCCGATTATCTTTATAAAAATATACTTCATAAACCTTCTTTTCCCAACGCTTGAATTTTATTTTATCCATTTCATCAATCTGCAAACATTGTAATACCGAAAATCCGTCTGTCTTTTCGTCATCTGGCAAAGATTTAATATATTCCAAAATCAAATCTTTTCCAGAGCTAGATCGATAGTGATGTAATACCATATTAACCTTCTTTCTCTTTTGTTACATTCATTTTACAACTTATAAGTTGTATTGTCAAGAAGATTCCTTAGATGAAACTTAGATTTTATTGACTTTCTCTATTATTAAATCTACGATTTCACTTTCTGAAAACTCTGACACTTTAATATATCCAATTGTATCATTTAGTCCATCCAATTCAATATTTTCCAAAAAGACGGGCAGAATATATTCTTTATTTTCATGAAAAGCTCTGTTTTGTGCATTTTTAAGTTCGTGTTTTGTCCATGCTTTTTCTTTATATTTTTGTGATACGAAGACTATACAAAATCTCGCATTATCCTTATATATATGGCTTAAATACTGATATAAGTCTTTCCCCCATAAGTTTGCAACTTCAAATTTATCATAAAAAACTTTTATACCTCTACTTTTTAAATTTGATGCAATCCTTTCAACATATTCTCTATCTTCTCCAGCAAATGACAATGCCACATCAAAATCATATTTTTCCTTTAAATTAATAAATTGTGTAGAATACATAGTCTTATAAACCTCGTTTGTTATATTTGAAAACTTTTCACTTTCATAATTTAATTTATTTATTAACTCATCAGATTGATTAATATAAAATTGTTCGACATTTTCATCATTAACAATAGTAATTACATTCGTAATATCATTAAAATATATATACCCATTTTTTGAAATATCAATTGGCAACACAAAAATCCGAAATATTTCTCCATTTTCCACTTTACTTATAACTACTCGTTTTGATACATCGCTATAATAAACAAAATATTTTCCATTTGACGAAATTGACTTCTCTGATGTGTTTTTCCCAGTATATTTAGGTATTTTCATGCTTTTTCCGGGAATTTCTTGTTGCTCATATTCAAAACTCCCATCAAAAAACAAACTAAAAGTATCTAATATACAATTCTTTTTAGTAACTACATCATATGTAAAGATACACAAAATAATATATTCTTCGTCTCCATCTCCTTCATATACTGATACATCCTTTATTTCACAACCAATCATGATACCATATTTATTATCAACTATAGCCAAATCGGTAAACTTATGTTGTAAAGGTAAAGAAAATAATTCCATACCTTGTTCTATATCATATGCTATAAACTTTTTATTATCAATTT
>CATKAP010000254.1 GCA_949746255.1 uncultured bacterium | reverse complement strand
TTACTGCGGCGATTTTCTTGTGAACGGCAAAGAAGTGGAGCACGAAGCGGTTATAATTCCTTCAGAGCCTTCGCTTCACACTATGGAGCATCATGAAGCGCAAACGGCGTCTTGCTTAAAAGACGGCAACGTGGATTATTACGGCTGTAAAGTATGCGGAAGCGCATATGAGGACGCGGCTGGCGATAAATTGATTGCCGATCCCGTAATTTACGGCACGCACGTGCTTAAAACGGTAGCGGCTGGCGAAGCTACTTGCTATAGCAAAAAGCATATCGAGCACTATGTTTGCGAAGTGTGCCATCAGGTTGTCAAAGGCGAAGAAAATTCAGAAGAAAACAAATCCTCGCTCAACGAAGTTTACGTAGGCAGATTAGCCGAGCATAATTTTGAAAACGGAGTTTGCACCAACGACGGGTGCGGAGCAAAACAGGTTACGCCCGAATTGAATACAAGCGTTGTTTGCGACGTTTCGGCGGAAACCGTAACGCAAAAGACTTTTGCAGCCCGCGGCAGTTGGAACGCGTTAAAGAGCGAAGCGGGAGAAAATTCCGTGAGCGCCGAAAGCGGAACGCTGAAAATAAAGCTCGGATCCGACGCGGAAAAAGCAAGCTCGGTTCGCCTTGTAAATGCGCCCGCAAAAGAAGACGGTACGGCGTTTATCGGATTATACAAATTCGAGTTTGACCTCAAAGCAACAAAATACAATGAAGCCGATTCGGCAAAAACGTTGAGAATAGGTCTTTCGCTTCGTTCCTCTGCGGGAGAGGGCAACGGCAATTTTGTAAACTACGCTACTTCGTTAAGGCAAGTGGCAAACGCGGAAACGCACCATATCGAGTTTTTAGTCGAAACGGCGGAAGCGGGACAGCTGCTGCAAATAGAGCTTACGAACGAAGCCGCGGCAAATACCGAAAAAGAAATAGAAATTTCAGGTATTAGCTATACCTTCTATCCCGAAGCGGCGCGCACGTTCGTAAACAGACTGGAAGGTTCTATGCCTTATTCGTTGCCCCAAGCTATGAATTATTCTGTTGACAGAATTAATAGCGACAGCGAAGCGCCCGCAAAAATTCCTCTCGGACAGTGGAGATATTATCAGGCGAGCGGAAGCAGAAATAACGGCGGAAAAGTTGCTGATAACAGGGGCACGTATAACGGAATGAAAATAACATTCTCGGGGTATTTCGGTAACGGTACCGAAGAAAGATTGTATTTCCGTCCTAACGTTCCCGTAGGAAGTACGATTAAAATTAAATTCGATATATCCATGACCATGGACGGTGCTATGAATATGAATAAGCCTTCCTCTCAGAATTTCACGATGAAAGCGGGAGTGAAGCAACAGGTTGAAGTTCCGTTTACGGTTGCTGGCTCCGGTAACAGCAGTCATATCAGGTTCCAGCTTGCGGTAGACGGAGTTAATAGGGCTAAATTCCCAGACGACGGCAGCGTAACGTTTGAAATTTCCAATTTGGTATACGAAATAATTGAGTTGGGAGAGGTCCATACAATGGGCGCCAAAGTTGAGGCTAAGGCGGCTACCTGTGCTGAAGCTGGCAATAAAGAATATTATTACTGTTCCGATTGCGACAAATATTTTGCGGACGTGAATGGCACGACGGATATATCCGACAATTGGTCTATCCCTGCGCTTGGTCATACCATGGCGTATTTTGCGGCAGTTGCGGAAGATACTTGTTACCAGAAATCTCATCCCGAATACTACTATTGCAGTCAGTGTAAATCTTATTTCTCCGACGAAGCGGGCGAAAACAATCTTGAAAGCATTGAGTTCGGTGAAAAGCTTGCGCATAACTATGTTGACGGCGTTTGTGCAAACGAGGGTTGCGGAGCCAAGAAAGCAACCGATATAGGCTTCAGTATTGCAGAAGGCGGAGCTGGCACGAACGGAAACAACGTGAAAGACGCTCTTATCGGTAATCCCGGAACCTGGGCTGTGCAGTATAGCGGAACCGCCGAGATTACGCCGAGCGAAGATAATTCTGCTCTGGCGGTAGGCGTTTCCGGTAATACGTTCATTCGTTTTATCCCCGCAACCGATGGTAACGCGTTTGTGGGCGCATACAGAGTTTCGTTTGATTTCGTTGTATCGGGTACCGGTACCGTTAATTATACGGTCGGATATTCCATTCAGAATAAAAGCGGTACGCTTGCGGGCGATACGTCGGCTAACGGCGAAGAACTTAAAGAATTCGAAGCGGGGAAAACCTATCGCTTTACGGCATATATCGAAACCCTGAACGAGGGAGAATTCTTCCAGTTCACCGTAAGAAACGTCACTCAGAAATTCACTCTTTCCAACTTTGTTCTGGAATACGAGCCGGAAGCGGCTAAGACAGGCGCTTACGTGGTTGAGCGTATAGCGTTTGCGCAACAGATTGAAAGTTCTGCGGACGGCGAAAGCGAAGTTGTCCTTCCCGAGAATAAATCTGAGTACGCCGAATAATACAGTCTTTTCTCCTACCAGCGGCAGGGTATCCTGTCTGTCGCAAACTACCGAGGGTTTTTCCCTCGGTAGTTTTTATATTCTCGACTTGAAAATATTTATTTCGATTAATTATTACAAAATTTTACACGCGTTTTATAGTAATATTTTTAAAAAACAAAGGTGAACCGCTATGCAAGTTACCGGCACGTTGAGAGGACGTAATTTATACATAAGCCTTTCGGGCGAAATGGACGAATGTTCCGCGCAGGATGCGCGGCTAAAATGCGATAAACTTATAGATAACAATGCGAATGCAAATAAAATTATAATAAATCTTGCCGAAGTTGCTTTTATGGATTCAACGGGTATAGGTTTTCTTATAGGAAGATATAAAAAAGCATCCCGACTTTCCGTTCCGCTTTACGTGGAAAAACCAAACTTCGCCGCAGACAAAATACTAAATTTAAGCGGAATATATTCATTGATTCCGAAAGCCGAATAAAGGACAATTAAAATGACAGAAAATTATCTTAAACTTCAATTTTATTCTCTTCCCCGCAATCAGGCGTTTGCAAGGGACGCTGTGGCGGCTTTTTGTTTGGAACTCGAACCTTCGCTCTCCGCAATTTCCGACATTAAAACAGCTGTATCCGAAGCGGTTACAAATTGTACCGTACATGCGTACAAGGGCGCTACGGGACTTATAACCGTGGAGTGCAAAATAGAGGAAAATTCTCTACATATAAAAATAAGCGACGAAGGAAAGGGTATAGACGACGTTGAGCAAGCCGTTCAGCCTTTCTTCACTTCGGCGCCTTCCGACGAGCGCTCGGGTATGGGATTCACAATAATGCAGACTTTTATGGACGAATTTAAAGTGGATTCCGAAAAAGGAAAGGGTACAGTCGTTTATATGACGAAAAGTTTTAAAACGGAAGTGGAGAATGCTTGACGTCGAAGAGACGAACGCCTTGCTTAGGAAAGCGAAACAAGGCGACTCCGAAGCTAAAGAAAGGCTTTTGGTGGAAAACAACAACTTAATAAAAAGCATTGTGCGCCGATATCTCAATAAGGGCGTGGAATACGACGATTTATATCAGTTGGCAAGTATGGGACTTTTGAAAGCGATAAACGGCTTCGACGAAAGCTATAACGTTCGGTTTTCAACCTATGCGGTGCCTATGATTGCGGGAGAAATAAAAAGATTTATGCGCGACGACGGCAGTATAAAGGTTTCCCGCGCGCTTAAAAGCTGTGCCAAACAGATAAATAAGTTTGTGGAAAGTTATTCGGCGGAACACGGCTTTGCTCCTACGGTAAAAATAATCGCGGAAGAATTTTCTTTGCCGGAAAGCGAAGTGGTGTTTACAATGGGCTCTTCGCGTATGCCCGTTTCGTTGTATAGTCAAAGCGACTATAAAGACGAAAAGGGGCAGGAACTTTTATCGCTTTTGCCTTCCGAAGACAGACAGGAAGAAATTATTGAGTCTTTGCAACTTAAAACGGCTATAGAAAGTTTACCTGACCGAGAAAAAAAGGTAATAATGTTAAGATATTTCCGAGATATGACGCAGAGCGAAGTGGCAACAATGCTCGGGGTTTCGCAAGTTCAAGTTTCACGTATAGAGAATAAAATAATGGAAAATTTCCGAAGAACTCTGACGGGTTGACCGCGCACGGCATTTGCCGCGCGCGGTTTTTAATTTTGTTGTAAAATTTTTATTTTTGTGTTACAATATCTTAAAGAGGTACGACTATGTTAAACCAAAACAACGTTATACTCGGTCAAAACCGTTCCGCCATACGCGAATTGTTTGAATACGCTAAAAAGCGTAAAACGGAAATAGGAGAAGAAAACGTTTTCGATTTCTCAATCGGCAATCCCAGCGTTCCCCCGCCTGTCGAGGTTGAAACCGCGCTGTCGGATTTGATAAATACGGCGTCCTTTGAGGAATTGCACGGTTACACTTCGGCGCATGGCTGTTATTCTGTAAGAAAAGTCATAGCCGATTATTTAAACGGTAAGTTTAATACTTCGCTGAACGCCGAATGCCTGTATATGACTTGCGGCGCGGCGGCGTCTTTAACGATAACTTTGAACGCTTTGTTAAACGAAGGCGACGAGGTTATAGTTTTTGTGCCATATTTTCCCGAATATAAAGTTTATACCGAACATGCGCGCGCTAAATTTGTGGCGGTGAAATGTGAAGAAAAAACGTTTTTACCCGATTTAAATGCTTTAAAAAATACTTTATCTCCGGCGACGAAAGCGGTTATTATTAATTCTCCTAATAATCCGAGCGGAGTGGTTTACGGCGAAGAAATCATAAAAAATATTGCGGAAATTCTCGGTGATTTTTATAAAAAAACGGGCAATGCGGTATATCTTATATCCGACGAACCCTACCGCGAGCTTGTGTACGACGGAATAACCGTTCCTTTTATAATGAATTATTATTCGCGCAGCATAGTGTGCTATTCTTATTCCAAAAGTTTATCTCTTGCGGGCGAAAGAATAGGATATATTGCCGTAAACAACGCTATGGAAGATTTTTTAGAGGTTTACGCTGCGGTATGCGGTGCGGGAAGGTCTTTGGGTTTTGTCTGCGCGCCGTCTTTGTTTCAAAAGCTTATAGAGCGTGTTTGCGGTATAACATCGGATATTTCGGTATATGAACGTAACCGTAATTTACTTTATCGCGCGCTTATCGAATACGGTTATGAAGTTGTAAAACCGGACGGCGCGTTTTATATGTTTGTCAAATCTCCCGAAGTCGACGATAAAGCGTTTGTCGAACGGGCAAAACGTTATGAACTTTTAATCGTGCCGGGCGAGTGTTTCGGCTATAAAGGCTATGTAAGAGTTTCATATTGCGTTAATACCGATGTTATAGAACGCGCTTTACCGGCGTTCAAGTCTCTTGCGGAAAGTTATAAATTAATTTAATAAAACTGTTGATTTTTCAATGCGTTTAAGGTATAATATAATGGATTCGGAGGTTGAATTATGATTGAACAAAAGATTGCCAAACTTATTAACGAGCAGGTAAACAAGGAGTTTTATTCCGCTTATTTGTATCTTGACTTTGCAAATTATTATGCGAACGAAGGGCTTGACGGGTTTGCTCATTGGTATGAGATTCAGGCGCAGGAAGAACGCGACCACGCAATGATGTTCAGAAGATATCTTATCGATAACGGAGTACGGGTTACGTTTGATAAAATTGCGAAGCCGGATAAAACTTTTACAAAGTTTTCCGACCCGCTTGAAGCAGGTTTCGAACACGAAAAATACGTAACTTCGCTTATAAATAATATTTATTCGGAAGCTTTTGCGATAAAAGATTTCAAAACTATGCAATTTTTGGATTGGTTTATAAAAGAACAGGGCGAAGAAGAAGTTAACGCCGAAGATATGATTAAAAAATTTCAGTTGTTCGGTCACGATGCCAAAGGGTTATATGCGCTTAATCAAGAGTTGTTGGCAAGGGTTTACGCGCCTTCCGCAACCGGACCCGCAATGTAATAAGTTTAATCGACAAAAATCCGCCAGCGTGTTAAACGTCGGCGGATTTATATATTTAAGTTGACTTATTTTCCGATTTAAATTACAATATAAAAGCCGACTTTATTTTGTTATAAGCAAAAACGGTAAAATTCGGTGATTTGAATATTATGATTATTTTAGGACTCGATCCGGGGCTTGCGACAATGGGCTACGGAGTCGTGGAAAAATTGAATAACGGCAATACCATAGCGGTGGATTACGGAGTAGTGCTTACTCCTAAAAACGAAAGTTTACCGGTAAGGCTTGCAATGCTGGAGGAAGGAATAAATAAAATTCTTACAAAGTACAAGCCAGAGGAAATAGCTGTGGAGGAGCTGTTCTTTTCCAAAAATATAACTACGGGGATTCCCGTAGCGCACGCGAGGGGTGTTATGCTTCTCACTTGCATAAAGTATTGCGGTAAACTCTACGAGTATACGCCGAACCAAATAAAACAATCGTTGACAGGTTACGGCAAAGCCGATAAAGTACAAATGATGCATGTTGTAACCTCGCTGTTGCGTTTAAACAAAATTCCGCGCCCCGACGACGCCGCCGACGCATTGGCAGTCGCGCTTTGTCACGCGCACACCTCGCGTTTCGGGCTTATGTTCGGAATTAAGTAATATTAAAACGGAAGTTTATAAATTATGATTGGATATCTTTTCGGGCGGGTTAAAAATTTAACGCCGGAAACAGCCCTTGTGGTAACGGCTTCTGGAATAGGTTTCGAAGTGTTTATTTCGGGTTCTGCGTTCAACTCAATGAAACTCGATAAAGAATGCGAACTTTATACCTATTTGCAGGCAAACGAAAACGGAGTAACTTTGTTCGGATTTTCAACAAAGGAAGAAAAGGAAGTTTATTTGAAGCTTATTTCGGTTTCAGGAGTGGGACCCAAAATGGGTATAGCGGTGCTTTCGGGGTTGACTACGGACGACATTTTAACCGCTATCGCTACGGCGGACGTTAACAGACTTTGTTCTGTAAAAGGGCTTGGAAAAAAGACTGCGGAAAAAATTATTCTGGAATTGCGCGACAAAATCTCATTGAAACAAGTTTCTGCGGAAATTCCTGCAAATATTTCGAGCGTAAACGCGGGCGGCGGAGACGAAGACGCTTTGGCGGCTTTGTTGAATCTCGGATTCAGCCGCGCGGAAAGTTTAAGGGCGATAGCGCGCGCGCGTGAACAGGGCGCGGCTAACGTAGAAGAAATTATAGTTGCCGCTTTAAGGGGAATGTGATGATAGTAACGGTCGCCGACAGCACGCTTATGCGCGATAAAAAGACGGTTGTCCGTGTAGGCGATTTGGTGCGTCTGGAATTGAATAAAAACGTTTGGCAAGTCGTTGCGATAAGCGGGGAATATACAAAGGAACATGGATTGGATAAAGTTGTTGACGTTGAGCCTTACAGAATGTTTATGGTGCGCAAAATTTTCAACGCAAAGGGTTTGTTCAAGCCGTCGCCGTATGCGGAAAGCGTGCATCGAAATTGGATTCTCAAACTCGGAAATGACAAGCTTGAGGAATTTGAAAAATTTTTTGACGGGAACCCCGGGGATAGAGCCGTTGCCTATGATTTAACTAAGGTGATTCCCGACGTGTGCGGAGGCGTGTATTGTAGGGCGAATTTTAAGAACGCAGACGTTCAAATTGCGTTGAGTCGGCTTCGTGCGGAAATCGGCTATCCTGTGCGCGCCGAAAACGTTGAGCGGGTAATCGCCAAATGGGTGAAGCGCGGAAAGATTGAAATAAACAGTGGCAATCCTCTTGACGACGAATTAAAGCGCAGGTATCGGTATAGAATTTTCGTGTGCGGATATGACGGCTATTACGACAAAAATTTAAACGGGCTTTACGAAACCGTAGGCGTTGATTTAAGCGCGGAGGAAAAGAACTATTGTTTGAATTGCGACAACGTCCGCAGCGCTATCAGGGAAGCCGGCAGGGAAAATAACGGAACGCATTACGTATTCCGTTGAGTAACGGAAGCGATAACCGCCATAAGAGAAATTTGAAAAATATAACGGAGTTTTTAATGTTTTTTGAAGATGAAGATAATTTTGACGGCGAGGATAGCCGACTTGTTAAAAGCACTAAGGGCGAATACGATATAGAGGAAAACGTACTCCGCCCCAAAACGCTTGAAGCCTATGTGGGACAAGCCAAGGTAAAGGACAATTTAAAGGTTTACATGAACGCCGCAAAAATGAGAGGGGAAGTACTTGAACACGTTCTCTTATACGGCGCTCCGGGTTTGGGAAAAACCACGCTTGCGCATATAATAGCGAACGAAATGGGCGGGCAATTGAAGCTTACTTCCGCTCCCGCGATAGAGCGCAGCGGAGATTTGGCTGCCATTCTTACCAACCTTAACGACGGCGACGTTCTGTTTATCGACGAAATCCACCGTTTAAACCATAGTGTGGAAGAAATTTTATATTCGGCTATGGAAGATTACGCTCTTGATATTATTGTGGGTAAAGGTCCCAGCGCGAGAAATATTCGTTTTTCTTTGAAAAAATTTACTTTGATAGGCGCGACGACGCGCGCAGGAATGATAGCTAATCCATTGCGCGACAGATTCGGTATAATATGCCGTTTGGAAATGTATACGCCCGGCGAACTTAAAAGCATCGTATCGCGCAGCGCGAAAACCCTCGGAATAGAGATAGACGTCGGCGCGGCTGACGAAATTTCACGCCGTTCGCGTGGAACTCCTAGAATTGCCAACAGACTGTTGAAGCGTGTGCGCGATTTTTCAACTATGAACAACAGTCCGATAATAACGGTGGCAGACGCAAAATTCGCTTTGTCTAAAATGGAAATAGACGAGCTCGGACTCGACGAAGTGGATAGAGCTTTATTGAGGGTAATGGCTGAAAAATTTGACGGCAGACCCGTGGGACTGGAAACCATTGCCGCCACCATAAACGAGGACGCGGGTACGATTGAAGACGTTTACGAGCCTTATCTTTTGCAACTCGGTTTTATCGCTCGAACGCCTCGCGGAAGAATGTTACTTCGCGGAGGTTACGAACATATCGGATTTAAAATGTCCGTAAAACAAAAGGAACAGTTAAGCTTATTTGAAAAACCCGAGGAATGATAAAACAGGAGTTTACAACCCGATAATGCAATATAAAAAAAGCGATTTTTATTACGATTTACCCGAAGAATTGATAGCGCAAACGCCTTCCGAGCCGCGCGACTGTTCACGTTTGCTTATTTATAACAGAGAAACTTCGGAAGTTCGTCACAAAATTTTCAGAGACGTTATAGACGAACTGCGCGCGGGCGACGTTCTTGTCGTAAATAACACTAAGGTTTTGCCCGCAAGATTGTTTGCGCAAACGGCAAACGGCGGCGCGGTGGAAGTTTTGCTTTTAAAACGTTTGGATAAAGATTGTTGGGAAGTTCTCGTAAAACCAGGCAAGAAATGTACGGTCGGTAAAAAGCTTATCGTTTCGGAGGAATTGTCTTTAACTGTAACGGGGATAACCGATTCGGGCGAAAGGATAGTTAAGTTCGAATACGACGGAGTTTTTGAAGAAATTTTGGAAAGATTTGGCTCTATGCCTCTTCCGCCGTATATAAAAACTAAACTTAAAGATAAAAACCGTTATCAAACGGTATATGCTAAATTCGAAGGCTCGGCGGCCGCCCCTACGGCTGGATTACATTTTACTCCCGAGCTTTTGCAAAAAATAAAAGATAAGGGCGTTAAAATAGCCGAAGTGCTTTTACATGTAGGGTTGGGAACATTCAGACCGGTTAAAGAGGATATAATAACCGACCATAAAATGCATTCGGAATATTACGAAGTAAGCGCGGAATCAGCGGAAATTATAAACGAGGCAAAGCGCGCGGGCAAAAGAATTATCGCCGTAGGCACGACCTCGGTACGAACCTTGGAAAGCGTTGCGGACGGAAACGGTTTCTTGAAGCCTAGTAAAGGAAATACCGAAATATTTATTTATCCTCCTTATAAATTGAAGTGCGTTGACGCGTTGATAACAAATTTTCATTTGCCGGAAAGCACGCTTATAATGCTTGTTGCAGCAATGACCGGTAGGGAAGAAATTTTAAATATTTATGATATTGCTGTTAAGGAGAGGTATCGTTTTTTCTCCTTCGGCGACGCATGTCTAATCTTATAAACTTTGCAATAGTTCGTCGAGTTTGCGCACTCCTCGGTCACGTACGTCTATGTACGCTCCTTTCGTCGTTTACGCACTCTCCTGCTCTTGCTCGTTTCTAAAATTAGACAATCCTGTCTCCCGTGCAAATGCGGGACGCAATGATGGTCTTATAACCGTCGAAATACGGTGTTGCGCTGCGGCAACTCTCAGCCATTTACGCTAAGTAAACTTCCTTATATGACATTGAATATGATTTATATGAGATCGGAAGAGCGTCGTGTA
>CATKAP010000253.1 GCA_949746255.1 uncultured bacterium | reverse complement strand
CAGGTGAATTTGTCCGAAAGCACAAGTTTGTTGTCGTGTTCGTCGTTACTCAACTTACAAATTACTTCGTCGCCCTGTATGTCGGAGTAGAAATACATATTCCACCACAGCGGCATAATTATTCATTTGTTGTATAAAACTCTACGTATTCACCATACACAGAGGATTTTAAGTCCCTTGAAATGACAAAAAAACACAATATGTAGTGAGTGAAGTAATTACTTTTACACTATATATTGTGTTTTTAGTTGCAAAAAATTTGTGGTCACAAAAAGTCGCAAACTTAACAATTATGCAGTTGTAAGAACAGAACAATGACTATTGCTTTAAATTTTCAATGCTGCTTCTAATCTCTATTCCGTTTTGAGCGCAAAACTTAATAAAACGATATAAAATTAATTTTTGAGGAATCGTCTTTCCGTTTTCCCAACGGTTAATTGTTGTAAAAGAAACATTGAGCTTCTTTGCCAGCTTTTCTTGACTAAGATTTAATCTTAAACGTGTTTCAAAACAGACTTTAGAAAATTCCATTTCATTTATCCTCATCAGAAACCGTTTCACTGAGGTCTGTATAATCTTCCTTTTCAGAATTTTTGAAACAGCGCCGCAAATAATCCAAACCGCCATCAACACTGCAACACCCGCAAGAGCAAGTAACAAAGTCATGTCGGTATGTAGATTCGATCACGTCCCCACAGTGATTACACCTAATAGCATTTTTAATTATTCTCAACCGTTCCCCTCCTGCGACAATTCCAATTTTGAAATATCAAACCACTGAGCCGATTTTATAATCTCGGCAATTTCTTCTTCCGTAAATTCATCATCATCGAGTTTGATAAATGACACCACACCCGACTTTTTAAATCCACCATACCAATAAAGAAACGGTCTTTTGAAGCAAGGAACAATTCCTACTTCATCTTGCCCCAATAATGCTTTAGTGATCTGCTCGTGAGGGTGATAATAAACGGGTAAACCGTTAGCCCTTAAAGCGTTGAACATTCGCACAATTTCTTCTGTCCGGCAGTGTTCACCACCCGACAAAGCCAAATAATAACCTTTCTCATCTACACCAACATATAGGCAAATTATTGTATGTGTACTACCTTGAGAAATCTGCCACATATGACTCGGATTTTGAATTTCCCATTTATCTTGGTCTGAAAGATTAAACCACTTTTTAAATGCTTCAGATGAGCAGTCCTCAATAGTTGACAAACCGCCGTCACGATTATCAGCATATCGAAGATACATTTGCTTAGACGTCATACCTTCAATACCTTCAAATCGAGCCGCAGTATAGCAAATCGCACAAGCATCATAATACAGTTGAGCGGTCATTTCCTTGATATGTTCAACTGCTAATTTTTTATCATAACTTGCAAATTCTTCTATTTCTTTTGCGGACAAGGAGCCACAATAATTTTCTTTCTCCTCGGAATTAATCTCCCAAAGTTTGCCCCGTAAAATAGTGCCATTTCGATACTCATAAGGCAAAACAGAATTCAAATAATCGTTGTACGTTCCTGCATTTAATCCGCAAATAATCTTTTCAACCTCGTCCAAAAGAAAGACCAATAAATCAGAAAAATCACGCTTATCCCATTGAGCCTGATACTCTGGACTAATACTTAATACAGTTGAGTTATTAATTAGAATCAGAACATTGCCATTTACTGAAACGATTATTACTTCATACCAATAAACTTCTTTTGGAAACCAACTTTTCCAAGACTCAACAAAAGCCTCTTGCGTTTCATAATCACTGCTTTCCCGCAGCTCTGCATAATCTTCAAACGTTCCCCGCGGAACAGATACCCAGAATTTCCAACGCTCATTGTTTTTATCAAAAGATTTGATTTTTTGCACTTTAGAAAGCAACTGCGAAAGCAATTCTTTCGATTCTTCATCTATATCACAGTTGCGACCAAATTCCAAATCGTGTTGTTCATAATACAGCATCAATGGTGCTGTCATTTTATTAGCCATCTCCAAAAACATCCTCAAAAAATCTTGACCACTCAAAGCTGCTCAAGCTGTTAAAATGTTCTCTTGCAGCTTGTTCATTATCAAACTTTGACTCAATCAACCCCAGCATATTGGTTAATATTTTGTCTTTCCTGTTATACTTCAAAACGCCGGGGAATCCCCACAGCATATCGCCAAGCCTATTCCAAATGTCAATCACCTTATCACTAAATATCGGATTAATTAAAGACATTCGGTAAACAACATAAAATGATTTACCCTGCTTTAATAGGTAAACCTTACCTTCTGCTCTATCAAACCGAACATAATAATAAAACCCATAGACATTGGTAAACCTATATTCGGTAGAGTCAAATGCTATATTCTTTTCCTCAATTAAAATCGCTGGTTTTGCAAATCTCGTTTTAATAAATCCAGCATTGTAGATTATTTTTCTTTCACCCGCGGCAAAGCGTTCAAAGGTATTTTTTAATTCATCATCAGTTTTTGACGCTCTTCCACTAATAACACCTTTAAAATCTTCTATCGTTCCAAAATATGTTTTAGTGGACGACGTGCAGCTTGGCGCAGAATAATTATCTAATTCAAACGAATACCAGCTTGGCTTTTTAATCCGTACCATAATTCAGAATAATTATAGCATAATTAAAATAACAATAAAGAGCCAAACTGAAAATGTAGTCGGCTTTTTGCAAAATGTAGAAAAATAATCGAAGTACACACTAACAGCAAACTATTTGACTGCTGGCGTGTTGTTTTTTGTATAACTCAATTTAAAATATAATTGCTACTGCTTCCGCCCAATAAGAAAGTGATATTCTCGCATTGAACTTTTTAAAGACCGAGCATTTTCGATCAAAACCCGCCGTTCATACGGCGTACAGTCTTGAAATATTTCTATGTATTCGCTTTCATCAACTTTCAAATAATTATCAAGGCTTTCTGCAAGCAAAGCATCCGCAGTAACACCCAAAGCATTAGCAATAAGTATAAGCGTGTCAAGGCTTGGACTTTTAATCCCGCTTTCTATACAACACACATAATTCGGCGTCTTATCTATCATTTCAGAAAACACCGCCTGCGTCAAATGCTTTTTGCACCGCAACATTTTTATTCTTTTACCTAACAAAATGTAATTGAGAGCCACTATTTGTTCCTCCAAAAATAGTTTTCCCAATTATAATCTATTGTTTATCGCATAAACAATAAGCTATTCAAATTATAAACTATTGATGATAAAATAGCAATAAAATTTAGCCAATAGGCGAAGGAGGTCATAACTTGAACGCAAATCAAGAACTGAAATTACTCGGTCAAAGAATTCGCGCCGCAAGAACCGCGAAAGGTTTAAGTCAAGGCGACCTCGCTTTTGCTGTGGAAGTTTCTGAGCCGTACATGAGCGATATTGAACTCGGCAAAAAGAAAATGAACGTCCTAACTTTCTGCCGGATAGTAGAAACTTTGAATATGTCGGCTGATTCAATTCTTCGTCCGAATGTGCCTGTCGTAAATCAGATATATCAACAAGAATTCGCTGACTTGCTCAAGGACTGCACCCCTCAAGAAATAGAATCTATTCTCAACATTGTCAAAGAAATCAAAACAACTTTGCACAACAAAAAGGAAGATTAGTTTCCACTGCGAACGCATTCGCACTTATATTTTATCCCCAAAAAACTTTAAATTATATAAACCAGTAGTCAATATGTTTGACTGCTGGTTTATTTATTTCTGCCTTCATAATCTTTATAATTATCACAAAATGGCTTCCAGAGGAAATTATGGCAGACGAAATTGAGATTATAAATAAGTTTTATGAGATAGCGCGTACACCTCAACAACTCAATTTATTTAGTGAAACACCTGAACATTCACGCAAAATCGCAGAACATAAGACGTGGTTACAAAATATACGCCACGAATGTCCTAACCCTGCTAACCACTATAAAATTGGTGTATATATTCGCTATTTCAATCAAACTCGTTATGAGGATTATCTCGCTTTCCATAAGCAACAATATATAGATACGGTTGCTTTATGCCCTAATTGGGAACTCGTTGATTTTTATATAGATGAAGGTGCCACTGCGCCCAATATGGAATCGGCTCCAGAATGGTGCCGTTTACTTAATGATGCCTTTGAAGGCAAAGTTGATTTAATCATTACACAAAAAGTTTCCAACGTTTCTAAAAAGCCGCACGAAGTAACATTGTGTTCACGTATTCTTGCAGCCCAAAATCCACCCATCGGTATTTACTTTATTTCTGAAGATATTTTTACGCTTGCCTCATATTACAAAAATGATTTAAAAGATACGTTCTTCTTACCTACACCCGATGCTCAAGCCTTGCCGGGTAATACAGCCGATAAAAAGGGTGAAGCTAATGATTGATATAGATAAGCAGACAGAACGTCAACGCGCCAAGGCAAAAACCCGCAAGCGCATGCACGTTGAAATTGACCAAGAGAATTACGAATATAAACCCGCGGATAAACCTATTGATTACTACGATAATGATACACAGCAAAACGTAGGTATTTATGTTCGTGTTTCTACTGATGACGTTCGTCAAACAACTTCTTTTGAATTGCAAAAACAATACTATGAAGAATTTGTTATTCAACACCCTCATTGGAAATTAATTAAAATATATGCCGACGAAGGTATAAGCGGTACCTCTTTAAAGCATAGAGACGCTTTCAATGAAATGATTGCCGATGGAAAGGCAGCAAAGCTCAGTTTAATTATTACAAAAAGCGTTTCCCGTTTTGCCAGAAACGTAGTTGACTGTATAGGACTCGTGCGCGATCTCGCAGAGCAAAAACCCCCTGTGGGTGTTTTTTTTGAGTCTGAATGTATATTCTCCCTCAACGACGAATCGCAAATGGCACTCACGTTTCAAGCTACTATGGCAGAAGAAGAATCACATACCAGAAGCCGCAGTATGGAAACGTCTCTACGTATGCGACTTGACCACGGTATTCCTTTAACCCCAAAGTTGCTTGGATACACACACGACGAAAACGGAAACCTGATTATAAATCCAGACGAAGCACCGACAGTTAAACTCGCTTTCTATATGTATTTATACGGATATTCTTCTCAGCAAATTGCAGACACCTTAAATACGCTTGGACGAAAATCATATCTCGGAAACGTAAATTGGACTTCTAACGGTGTAGTGCAAGTATTAAGAAATGAACGCCATTGCGGTGACGTTGTAACAAGAAAAACATATACCGTAAGTTACCGAACGCATAAATCAGCTAAAAACCGCGGGGAAAGACCTCAAAGTACTTATCATAAACACCACGAAGGAATTGTTTCAAGGGACGATTTTATTGCCGTTCAGCGTATGCTTGACAATGCAAAATATAAAAATAAATCTTTCCTTCCTGAATTACGCGTTATAGACAGCGGAATTTTAAAAGGCTTTGTTGTAATAAACCCGCGCTGGGCTGGCTTTAAAGAAGGTGACTATTTTAACGCTTCACAAAGCGCATATGAAGAAGCAGAAAAAGAAGCTCCTGCTCCCGTACAAAACGAGGTTCAAATCGAAGTGGAAGCTGGCGACTTTGATTTGCGCGGCTTTGAAATCACTCGGTCGGAATTCTTTGATAGCGTTAATAGACCGTGCATTACGTTCTCAAATAATCAAATAATGTTGAACACCGAATGTGTGCGCAAATTAGGAGAGAAAAATAATATTGAATTACTTATCAACCCCATAGAAAGAAAATTCGCTATAAGGACAACTACGCCGACAAATAGGCAAGCTGTTATTTGCTCCAAAGTATCACAAAAAATATATTACACAAAGCCTATCCCCTCAGCCGCATTTCAAAATACGGTTTTCTCACTGTTCGGCTGGAATACAGAGTGCAAATATAGAATAATTGGCTCACGTTATGAAAAAGACAACGAAATTGCTTATATCTTTGATGCAGCCAATTCTGAAGCCTTTTTCAAGTCATACGTTCTTAGTAATCAAGAAGCAACCGAAGCCGGAACAGTATCAATTCAACCGTACACGCCTTCGGGTAAACGCATACGCGCAATTCCAAAGGAATGGACTAACAGCTTTGGTAAACCTTACTACCTGCACGAACAGACTCTTTCCGCTTTAGATAAACAAAGCGAATTGGATTGGAAAATCCGTATGGAAGGGCAATTATATGAAACAGGCAAAAAAATTAACGTTACCCCTTTTGACGAGTTACGTAGATATATAAAAAAAGAATTAAATGGCGTTATGCCTCAGGAGAAAAAGACGAATGAGTAAATCGGAAGAAACGGCACCCATTAATATCCCTGTATTAAGTGAAAACGACGAGCTTTTGGAGCTTAACGAAAACTTTAATTTTGATGAATTCCAAGTTGTTCGCCGCGAATTCTTTGCGCATTTGCAAGAACCGTCCGTTTCCTTTAACAACTGCAAATTTTATGTAAACGCAGCTTGCCTTTCTAAATTTCCGAACTCTGGTTTTGCGCAAGTCCTTGTTAATCAAGAAAAGAAAATTCTTGCACTTCGCCCCTGCTCCGAAGGCTCACGCGATTCATTTATGTGGTGTACACAAAATGCTAACGGTAAACGCAAACCGAAGCCCATAACGTGTAAATTGTTTTTTGCCAAAATTGTATCGTTAATGAAGTGGAACCCTAATTACCGCTATAAACTGCTTGGCAAACTAATTCATTCTAATGACGAATATCTAATTGCTTTTGACCTTACCGCTACGGAAGTTTATCAGCGAGTTAATGTAGAAGGCGCAAAGCCCAAAACGTCACGCACCCCTGTTTTCCCGCAAGATTGGCAAAATCAATTTGGGCTACCTTTCAACGAACACCGTCAATCAATGCAGATAAATATTTTCGACGGTTACGCAATATACGCAATAAGAGAAGAAGCTCCTCCTGAGAATGCAGAAGATGAGGCTTCGCTTTCAGTAACGATAGCTAACGGTGGTAATAACAATGAACAGTAATATGTCAACCACCATGTCTGTCGATTTAAAAAAATATAGAATACGTATTCACAAAGCAACTATCCATCAATTAGGCGATCCAAAGTATATCCAATTACTTGTTAATCCTAAGACTATGGAAGTTGCTATTCGCTCTGTTGACAAAACATTTACGGGAGACCAAGCCCATAAAATAGATATCCACCGTATGAAATCAGATAATTCATACGAAATATATAGCCGCACGTTCACAACAAAACTATGCGAAATAATTGGCGGCTTAGAGGCCAACTACTCATACCGTTTCTTCGGTAATATACTGCCAGCACAAAAAGCGACGGTTTTCTCTTTAAAGAATATCCAACGCATAGATACTTCGGAGAACTTTGACAATGACTAATTTACCCTCTTTTAAAATTGATAAACAATTTAAATCCCTCGTTCGTCCACTTTCTAAAAGAGAATATACTAACCTCGAAAATACTATTATTTCTAACGGTTGTCACGAACAAATAACCGTTTGGGGAAATATCGTAATAGACGGTATATATCAATACGAAATATGCTTAAAAAATAATATCGAATTTAATTTCACAGAACTCACATTTGACTGCCGTGAAGCCGTAATTGCGTGGATATGCGCGCACCAACTTAGGCGTGATGATTTAACAGAGGAAATGCGACGTTTCCTAATCGGACTTCAGTACGAAACAGAAAAACTTATTATCAGGCGTAAAAGCTCCGACCTTTCACACCGTTATTACCCAGAGGACGACCTCCAGCCCGATGACAAAGCTCACCCTTCTCGGCACATAACAGCGCAACGTATAGCCACGGAAAATAATGTATCTTATGGCACTGTACAAAAGTTTGCGCTCTATACCCGCGCATTAGAAAAAATCAGCGCAAAAGCTCCCGAACTCGTTCTCAAAATACTATCAGGCAAATATAAGATTTCTCACAAAAACATTATAGAAATATCTAAAATGCCAACCGAAGAAATTAATCGCCTTATGCAACAGCTTGAACAGGATGACGGCAAGCAAGTGATATTTAAAAAAGCAAGGTGCGTTATACAGAATACGTCATATTTGTCAAGACAGTCACAAAATAAAAAAACTGTAAAAGATATGCCTACATTTGATCCAGATGCTCCCGTGACTGAATTAGCATTGACAATTCCATCGTGGCTCGGCTCAATTAACAGAACCATTAAAAACACAAACTTTACGACAGTTTCAAAACCAGCAAAGAATAAATTATTTACAGTTATTACAAAGTTAGAAATTTCATTAAAAGACATTCTTGAATTATTAAAGGAGAAAACAAATTGAAAGATTATAGCACATATGTACCTAACGTACACTTCGAACAGATACCAATAAAAAATCTCGTTTCTAATCAAGAATATCAACGTAATTTATCACAATCGCATATTAACCGCGCTGCTGAAAACTTTGATTTATATCAGATTAATCCTGTAAAAGTCAGTAGGCGCAATAATATCAATTACGTCTTTAATGGACAGCATACCATAGAAATTATAGCCCTCGTTTCAGGCTCGCGTGAGACGCCCGTTTGGTGTATGATATATGACGACCTTTGTTACGAACACGAAGCCGATATATTTGCTAACCAAATGAAATTCGTTAAACCTTTAAGCCCCTTTGAAATCTTTTTGGCTAATATCGAGGCAGGCAATGATGAACAACTAATGATAAAATCATTAGTGGAATCATATGGTTTGCAAGTAAGTTCAAAGAAAGCACCCGGAAATATCTGCGCCATATCTGCGCTTGAAAATATATTTAAAAAATACGGTTATCACACCCTTGACCGTGTACTTCGCCTTATTATAGGTGCGTGGGAAGGCGACTATAATTCATTCAGCGCAAACATTTTAAACGCCGTTACAAAACTAATTATCGTATATAAAGACGCTCTCAATGATGACCTCTTCAAAGAGAAGCTGGGCGCCGTTTCCATTAAACAACTTACCAGAACTGCAAAAGAACGCCGCCCCGGTTGTATGGGCTATGCCGAAGCTATGATTTTAGAATATAACGGAAAAAAGAAAAGCGCGGCAGCCAAGCTCTCAATTAATGTTTTATATTCAAAAGACTATTCAGTTTTAAATGCTCTTGCCGAAGGAGATGGCACATACGAAGTAACAGATGCCTCGGACGAAGACGATAACTTAGAAAATAATTAGTTCTAATTAGGGAAATTTCTTTTCAATTTTTACAAAAATAATTCCCTATTGCTTGCGTGTTAGGGAATTTTCTGCTATAATTAGTGCCACAATGTTCCCTATGGAGGCAATTTTATGGCAAATGAATTTGAATTACAGCGCGAGTTGTTAAGTAAAAGAGCGGATTTACAGGCAAGGCTCAATCTATTACCGTATGACGGAACGCCCGAAATCAAAGAAAACGGCGAAGGAAAATATCTGTATATCCGTAAGCGTGAGGCAGGGCGTTTGACGTCCACCTACGTCGGTGCATATACGGACGAGCTATATAACCTATTGTTGCGCAATGCTTCCGAAGCAAAAGCTATCCGTAAAGAGATGCGGCAAATTGATAGAAAACTTGCCGAGCTTGGATATTCCGCGGACGAGCTGTCTGCGCAGGTAGTGAAAAACATAGACTTTGCCCGCGCTAATATGAAAGCCAATATCTATGACCAAGCTGTTTTGGAAGGCGTTGCAACTTCTTTCCCGCAAACAGCAGAAATTATTGAAAACGGTATCGTCAACGGTATGACTGCCACCGACGTACAGAAAATTCTGAACCTTAAACACTCTTGGGAATTTATTCTTGATAGAGACGTTGTTGCAAGTAAAACCGATTATTATCTGTTATGCCATATTGCAAGACTTGTAAACGAAGGCTTTTTTATGGAAGGCGGCAGAATACGTGGCGTACCCGTTACGATAGGCGGAACTTCTTACGTTCCCCCTTTACCCAACGAATATGACGTAAAGGATAAAATCGCGGCTATCGTGACAAAAGACGTTGACGATATTGAAAAGGCTATTGAGCTATGCCTATACTGTATGAAAACGCAGATATTCCTTGACGGTAATAAACGCGCCTCGGTTATATTTGCAAATCACTATCTCATATCGCATGGCGGCGGTTTTATTGTAATTCCCGAAAAAGAAGTCCCCGTTTTCAAAAGGCTGCTTGTGAAATTCTATGAGGGTGAAGATATTTCTTCCCTTATGCAGTTTATGAAAGAAAAGTGCTGGAAAACTTTCTAATAATCACTTAATAAAAAAGGCACCTGCCAATGTGGTAGATGCCTTTTAAAATTCTTTTATTAATCGTATATTCTACGTCCGTCACCCGTGAAGTGTGGATCAGTACAAAATTCTCTATGTATTCTTTCTCCATTAACTATCAAATCAACGGACTTTAAACGCCCTCTGTCGCGTTCTACGTTTTCAATTTTTTCAATGCCGTCTATATCTATACCCTTAAAATTACCCATACATTTAATGTACTTTTTAGGATTTAGCGAATCGGAAAATCCGCAATCGTGACAGCCCAATTCGCCCCACCAACGTCCGCTAATTGTTTTTAATTCTTTTAAAGGACAATACTCAACCCAGAATTTTCCATACTTTGATTTTGACTCTTTTATATCACACAACCAATCTTCGATAAAATACTTTTTCGCCTTGGGAGAATATATCCACTTTGTTTGTTTACCACTTAAAATAATTTTCTCGACCGATTCCTCGGTATAATCAGCACCAACGTTACTTAAATCAATTTCAATGGTAGGAATTCCAAGTTCAAATAATTTATATCTTTTTAACTCATCAACCGCATGAGAAACCTTAATTTCTACATTTAACGCTAAACCCGCACCCCACAAATCCATTCTGGCTTTAAGCAACACGTCAGGTCTGATTATTGAATTAATATTCTGTTCCTCGATAGCTTCATCATATTCTGTAATTTTACCCACGGATTTATCTACACTCGGAATGGCTGGTACAAACAACCGCTTCGTTCTGCATATAATTTTCTTGCCAAGAAAATGAAGTGCAGTTTCAATACTTTTTTCACATTCTTCGGCTTTATAATGCGCAAAATGAAAAGTACGTTTACTGCCTTGTCTGGCTATAAGCATTGCACCACATTCAGGGCAAACACACCCACATTCCAAGCCATTAGGAACGTCAAATACAGACACTAATTCATTATCTTTTAAAGCAAATTGTAAATATTTCATTAAGCAATTTCCTTATTAAAATATATGACTTTCATATTATTTTTTCATTGAATTAATCCATTCGTCAAAAGTTATAGCTTTATCTAAGTCAATCGCCAGCAGCATCTTATCAAATATATACGCCAAAGAAGCATCATTATAAAGCGGGCAATTATTTCTTCCATTTATTTGCTTTCTTCTTGACCAAGATGCAATCGTCATATTTGAATCTTGATTTCCTTGAGTATTGCAAAGTAAAGAAGTACTTTTGTAAAAGTCTATTGCACCATATCCTTCATAACCGTTCCACGCCCAATCAAATTCAATCCTATATATATCAGGATCAATTATAGAGTCAGGGCTACCCTTCTGATGAATACACTTAACTTTATAATTAAACGATTCATATTCACTTAAAATGCTTTCGCCGAATCTTAACGCACGCAAAGTTTTATCACTCATTATTTTCTCCTCTTATTAACACTGTTAAATATCATTTTCGATTTACTTTTTCTGCTAATACACTCATTAAATATGGACGAATAGAATTATAGATTATTGCGCGTATTTTTTTGTGCATTTTATAGGTAATATCTTCTTTCTTTCTTTTACTAAACATTTTTAAGAAGAAATTATAATCTTCCTCGCCATCAAAATCATTGTATTCTGTATCAAATGCTCCACGCTCATATAATTCTGTTATTAGTTTTCTGGTAAAAAACTTAGGGGATAATTCTATAAATTGCTTATCTTCAACAGCGTGTAAAAGGCGGAACATACTTTCCCGCACAGAAATTTCTTCATTCAAATCAATTCTGTTAAATTTCAATATACAGCAACTTCCTATAGGATAAAGCGTATTTCCATTTCTATCATTTAATATTGTATATAAATACCGCAGTCCAAACTTTCCACAAACACACGACTCTGAACACGTTTCGTCCTCAATACAATCGGCAATATCCCATTCAAGTACAGCTTCATTCCAATTCTTTGCATTGGAATTATTGATAACTTCTTGAATAAGTTTTTCTCTATAAATTGACATTTTATCACCAACTTTAATTTTTATGTATAAATTCCAAACGTTCCAAAATTTTAGTAATATGCCCTTTTTTCAATGCAGACAAAAGCAAACCCTCGCAAAATCTTTCTTGCCTCATACAATAAACCAATGACGCATACAAACACTGTTCGTTCATAGAGCCAATTTCGGCAAATATATCTTTTACATTATTGTTTCGCAGTATCTCAAGGTAGTTTTTTAAATCCAAATGTTTATTAATATCTACAAATAATTGAATATCGTCAATAAATTTAACTACCGGTTTACCGTATATGACATCCGAGAAAAAACCTTTACCGACATTAAGCCATTCACCAAAATCTATATTTTTAAATGTAGAAATGTACTTAGTTAAAAAAGTGTAATCAACCGTAAAAGGTTGTATTTTATAAATTAAAAAAGTAAAACCTATCGGCTTGGGTGGCTCAACATTCTTTATAAGTTGCCCTCCCAATTTTTCGGCTAAACACTTGCTCGCCTCGTTATTAGACATTACTCTATATGTAAATGCCTTCACGGGTTTTACCTTACACATATGGTCTATCAATATAGTTAATAATCTATAACCATAACCTTGATGCTGGAACTCTTTTTCAATTCCAATACCTATTTCAAACTCGCCTTTACTGTTACCGCTAAATGTAATTTCCCCAACGTATATAGGTTTTGTAAGAACTTCATTAATGACGTATCTATAATAATTTTTACTGCCGCGCTCTAAAATTTCACGTATATTCTCCTGAAGATGCTTATCGTTAAATTCATTTAACACATCCTCTTGCCGAGCTTGTTCTTTTTTATCAACGCCATTAAGCTCTTCAATTTCAAATTCGGCTACCTTAAAACCCATTTATCCCTCCTAATCGCTATTATCAAAATCGTCAGAATCGTCCAAATCAAAATCGTCGTCATCTTCGTCGTCTAAAAGACTGCTATGAGTTTCTGTATCAGTTTCCAATAACTCATCAAATAAAAATGCGTCCATTTCGTCAACGTCGCCATCAAAATCCATATCGGGATAACCTAAACTCTTCCAGATATTATTTTTATCTTTCATAGTCCGAACCTCAATTTACTTCTTCATCAATAGTTAGCAATTTCGTAAAACAATCAAAATTATAAGGATAAGCATTTGAACCTGCAAACTGCCGTTGTGAGCCGTTCGCATATGTGAATTTCACTTCCCACTGAACCCCATCAAGAATAGGCGACGGATACCAGCTTTTCCATTCACCAATATACAGTTCCTCTAATTCGGAAAGAAATTCCGCCTTACTCATTTCAATTTTCCAGCAGTGTACCTCAGTGAACTCATAACCAACGCCATAAGAAACAGCCTGAGAACTTTCACCCAAAGTTATGATATATGATTTGCTTCCGGCAAATAAACCCGAAAACCTAATCCGTATTTGTGTTAGCTCGGATAACTTTGCATCAAAATCGAACGATTTCTGCTCTGCCTGCGTTAGCGTATATTCCACACCGCGCTCAATTAAAATACGTTTCGCTTCGTTAATATATTGACGAATACATTTAATTTGAACGTCAGGCGAAGGGTGCATAGTTGGCACTTCAATAACGGGATTTTCCAACACCTTTTTAAGCCGAGAAATTTCACGTCTAAATTTGCGAAGCTCTAAAAGTACTTCATTGTTCGATTTGCTCTTAAGCTCCTCATAGATATTTTGAGGGGAAACCATCATATATGACCTCCATAATAATTCTTTTGCTTAGCTATATTATAGTGATTATATATGACAGAAATAGTCATATTATAAAAAATATTTTAATAATTTTTTAAAATTATTTCATATCTTCTATAACAATCTGCTCTGCACATTTTTCAGCACTTGCATAGGCAAAATATCGAAGCGGAATACGATATGTACGAACGACGTCAAGAATTTTATAGTATTTTGAATGACCTATTGAATTTGCCTGCACCCAAACTATGTCCGCATTTTTTATCATATCAGGATTAGGTAATGTATCTCTGCTAATAAACCTAACATTGGCAAACAACGGTTTTATTGCTTTGCTCCAAGTTTCGTGTCCACCAAAAACTATAACGTTATGCTTTGCGGTATAAGGATAATCTATCTTTAAATCGACGGCAGAAGTATCTTCTTGACTTTCGTCATCTTGATTAAAAACATAGTTTCGTAAGTCAACAAGCTCCCTATGCTCTTGCTGAT
Source organism: uncultured bacterium (assembly GCA_949746255.1). Classification (GTDB taxonomy): domain Bacteria; phylum Bacillota; class Clostridia; order Christensenellales; family Borkfalkiaceae; genus Coproplasma. The sequence continues at coordinate 5,579 of CATKAP010000253.1, read as the reverse complement.
ATATACGCTTTAATTCATCATATTCCTTTTGTAATTTTCTACGCTGTTCTTCAATAAGATGATTTTCAGTATTTGCTTTTTTAATCCTATCCTGAATATCTTTAACTATGACTTTTATAGAATCAATAGCGTCATCAGCAATTTCAATAGGCTGCTCGTCGGACGACTCTTCATCATCTATAACGCCATACGCCCCGTAATATTCACTACGCTTATCTATCTCCGCAAGAACGGCAGCCATATCCGTAATATAATTGACTTCCTCATCAGGAACACCATTTTGCTTTAAAATAGCTTTCTCCGCTCGATAACTATTTAACCTCCGCGGTAATATTCCTCCTCCGGATAGATGATAAATAACTTGGCTCATATTAAGAAGCTCATAGCTTTTATTTGCCCCGTCAAACATTGAAATTTTATATTTAGGCAAATACATGTCGGCATTAGTTATTTCAATTTCGCCATTGGGTTCTTCATATTCCAACTTACTCGTCCACGGCAATCGCTTTGCCGCAAAACAAACTGCGGTTGCAAACGGCCCCATAGCCCAATATCTATAATCTTGCTTTCTTTTCAGAACATAAAATATTCCGCAAATTTCATACGGATTTGATACAATTAATTCATTTATTTTATTAAATGCTTTAATCGCTTTTTCATTATGAACTGTAGAAATGTCAAGATCATAATAATGCTGCGCAGGAGTAAGCAACGTAGCCGCAGTAAAATCCAACTTGTCCAATTGTGACGCCAAACCCATTTTTTCATGGTATTCGCTTTCAAGCGCCGCCATAGATAAACTCGGTAATCTACTAATATCAAGTGAGGAATCAAGAATACGAACTAAGTTTTCACGTTGAATAACTATATCGTAATATTCCTTTAAAAATATATCGTGTATATCCCAAGCCAGCTTGTCAAAATTATCTATACCCTTTGCAATTTTTTCCTGCGGAAGAAGCGCAATAATTCTATCAAGAACTTTTGCTATTTCGGTATCGGTTTCAGCAGCATTACAAACATAAGCAACACGTTCATAAACATCATTACTATGATGCAAATCAATAAAGATTTTGCTATTATAATCGAATTCTTCCGGAAGAAGGTTATTTAATTCATCCATTTTATCAGCTTCCGATAATATATCAGTCACCCAAATACCGAAAGCTATATCTAAAGCCGCCATCTCGCAAATATGGTCACCGGTAACTTGTACCCCCGTGCAATACAGCGAAGTTCCTTCATACAAATTTATATCTTCAGTAATAGACTCTTTAAGTCTTTCTTGCGCCATCTTACAAACACGTACTACAGCGGGAGTACGCATTTTTATTTCACTATTTGTATAGCGGAAACCTTTAATAAAAGTTTCTTTAGACATTGACATTTCACCTAACATTTCTTCAGAGTTAGCCGATTTTATTGCCGTGTCAAATATTCCTTTTATAAAACTATATAACTGTTTATCTTCCTGTGCGCGCTTGCTTGACATATTTTTCCCCAAGTCAAAAAATATTGAATTTATTATACCAAAAAAAATATAATTTTACAATAAAAGAACGCCCTTAAATAATAAACTTTCTGCTTGTTGCAAATAGTAAAAAACACCTCCCGCGGCTAACCGACACCGTTTGGGGTTCCCTGTTTTTTTACTTTTGGACGCGCACGCCTTTTGGCATTAAAGGCACCTCCAAAATTGTGGCCTTTCGGGTAGGGAGGGTGCCACAGCGTTGATCAGAAGTCAACTCTTTTCCGCAAAATTTTTTCTGATTTCACCACCAAACTCTTTTTTGTAATTTAATAAATATTTAGCCAGACTGTGTAAAAAACAGTTTGGCTATTTTTATTTTAGTATGAAAAATTTTTGCTCCCTTAGAGTTGACTTCTGCGAGACTAAAACAAAAAGGATAATGATTTTTCAAGCGCCGTGCCCCCTTAGTTAGTTGCCGAAAGGCAAAATACAATTTTGGAGGAAATTAAAAATGCAAAAAGTCGTTTACAGCGTCTCAAAAGTAAATCGGGATGAGAAGTTCACCGGCGTCGGTTATCTCGCAGAAGGTAACTTGCTTATACCTGCAACTTCACAGAAAGGTAAAAGTTACATAAGGGTATTTGAAGGTGTTACCGAAAAATGCAAACCCGTAACAGGTACAACGGATGAGTTCAAAGGTTACGTTGACGTCATTTACACGAACGTTCCCGTATTCAAATCCGTTGACCACGATTCCGATGAAACCAAAGAAGGCAGTTACGAAATAATCGAAACAATCGAAACCACTTTTTACATATGGTTCAAATACGTCAAATAAGGAGGTGAATTATGAATGAAATTGAATTCGATTGGGATGATATTATACGCAATCATACCTGTACCGTAGGCAGATCAAAGGTAGAAATAACTATCCTTGACATTGACGCCGCAAAAAGAGAAATTGAAGTCTTAACAAAAGAAAATCAGCTTATCAAAGTTAAGACTTTAAAGCTCTATGCAGACGAATTAGGGTTCCTATACTTCTGTTATCCGCAACCCTACAGTGAAGAAATTTATATTCAAGAATCTTATTTATAAGGAGAACAAAATGAAAATATTTATAGGAGGCTCGATAAGCATTAAATATCTTGACTACGAAATTGAGGACGAATTAGACGCAATTATGCAAAGCGAATTAGACATACTCGTAGGTGACGCTTATGGAGCAGACAGTTTAGTTCAAAAATATTGCAACAAATACGGTTACAAAAATGTAAACGTGTATGCAAGCAATGGTAAAGCTCGCAACAACGTAGGAAATTGGAAAGTTGAAACAGTCAATGCAAGCTGTTTAACAGGCAGAGAATTCTACACACAAAAAGATATTGAAATGAGTGCGATTTGCGATTACGGTTTTATGATATGGGACGGTAAAAGTCAAGGCACGCTTGCAAATATTAAGCGTTTGATTATGTGCGGAAAAGGCTGCAAAGTATATCTATCAGCAAAACATAAAATGACAGACATTAACGATTTAAAAGACTTTAAAAAATTTACGGAGGAAATAAAATGAACGAAACCACTACACCCATCAATGAAGAAGAAAGAAAAAACAAAGCAATTCAACTTTTAAAACAATTGGGAATCTATAAGCCTTTTATAGAAGGTTTTAAGAAAGACGACCACGTATGTTTCTTTGAAGAATTTAGCGGATTTTGGGTATATCAAGAACCCGAAATTGAAGCAAAAATGCACGAAATCGAAAACAAATATAATTGTAAAGTTTACGCCATTACACACGAATACATTAACGGTGAAGAAATGTATAGCTTCTTAATATTAACAAAATATCCAGACGATTGGGACAACCTTGTACTAAACGCAGGTCACAACGAATTTTACGCTACAGCCTATGTTTGGAATAAAGACTGCGAAGATTGTAGCGAATTCGGAGACATTCTTATTGAAAGCTCATTCGGCGGAATTAAAAGGCTCGGTTAGGTGAACGAAATGGCAAAATTAAGTGAATTAAAAAAATATATAGATTACACATTCAGCACCGGCGTTTATACGGGTGATGACTACAAAACTTTTCAAAACAAATACATAAATTACCTGCGTTCAATATGTAAAGAAAACGGCTGGATATTTGTAAGCGCATTACGCAATCACTACTGTTTTTCTGCGTTCATAAAAAATGACAACGGCAATTTTATTTACTTGTCAATAAGCGACGTAAGATTTTTCCAAAACGAATGGTTTAATCACGTGCTTATCAGGACAGCTAAAAACGAAAAAGATTATACGGGCGGAAGAAATCAGTATTATCCTCTGCCCGTTTTGCAATTTGCAATTCATCAATTATTAAAAGGAGCGTAAAAAAATGACACTTGAATTTATTTGTAAAGGCTATTTAGCAACAACCAAAGAAGAAACCACCTACACCATAGAAATAGCGGCTGAAAACGATTTTCCTGAATGCTTTAAAGAAATTTTACAAAAAGGCGAACTTAACTCAGACCACTATAGCTACACCATTAATATAGCTCTCCGCGAATTGTCATGGTTTAAAAACATAATATTTAAAAATGTAATCGCCATAAACGAAAAACATAAATACATTTATCTCGTAATGCTGGAATGGTTGACCGAAGATGATAACGGTTTTGACTACTACCTCTACAGAAATTATAACGACGCCAAAGATAAGTATAAGCGCCTTATTGTAGATGAAAATGACGCCGATATAAGCTGGGTTGGCTCGGAAGTATTTGACGAAAACGGCGAAGTCAACGAAGATTTTGAATTTGAATGTAGTGAAGAAACAGACGAAGAAAAAAACCTTTGTTGGAAAGTTGCCGACGCAAAAAGTTATAACCGCTATTCAATTATCACTTTAACCAAAGTAGAAATTTTATAAGGAGAACACAAATGAAAACTTTAACTTTCCACGTCAACTACGACAACCAAATCTATACGTATAAAGCAGGCACCGAAGTAATGATTTTTGATTACGGCGTACACAACGAAATAGACCGCAAATATAGTATGAAGGCTTTAAAAGAATACGTTGCGCTGGTTTACGAATTATACCTGTCAGACAGCAACGATACACCTCTTGGGAAATTATGTGACTACGTTGCGCAGCGTTGGAAAAAACTCAAAAATAAAGGCAGATATGATATTTTAGAAGAATTTTATTTATCAATATTTTAAAAAATTTTATTTACATATAAGGAGCAAAAAAAATGACCATTTTAGAATTATATCAGAAAGGCTTTAATAACGCCGTTATAGAACTTTCAGAACAACACGACGATATAACAACTTACGAAGGACTGAAAGATTTCATTAAAAATAAACTTGATGACGACAACTTAATCGTAGCCGCGCATTTAACTAATGAATTAAATAAATGCGCTTATGCAGAATATTACAGATACGATTTTTGTATGGGAACACTTGATACACCTTACCCTTTGAAGGATATATCCGACCTTGAAGACTTTTGCGACGGTAAAGCATATAAAGTTGACGCACATATTAATTCGCTTGACGGTGATATGGATGAAGTTACGGTGCTTGAACGCAGGCAAAAAGGAAATCAGACCTACTACATAGTTAAGTATAAAGACATTTTCTGTACAGCAATTTTAAACGGCTATAACGGAACATATTATGCGGATGACGTTTACGGGGTAATACAATGAGATATTTATTTTACTACCGTTCAAATGGTGCGCTCATATTTAAATACAAAGATGATTTCGGAAAACACATAACCCACCGATATATCTTTTATTCATTTAAAGAAGCATTGAAATTATTCCGTGAACAATATGGCTTGAAATACAAAAAAATACAAATTAAAAAACTTAACGAGGAGGATAAAAAATGATTTCAAGTAACTTAGATATAAAAATTGTTATAGGCTCATGGGGATCCTATAACGCTTGCAATAGCCGTGCATTAGGCTCTACTTGGCTTGACCTTTCAAAATATACCGATTGGGAACAAATTGAAGAAGAACTGAAAAAGCAGGGCTTTAAACTTGAAGGTATAGATGAAGAGCTGTTTATTCAAGACATAGATGGTTTACCTTCTGACT
>CATKAP010000252.1 GCA_949746255.1 uncultured bacterium | reverse complement strand
CTACATTTTTAACGAGCATAACTAACCTTTTTATACTCCACTCATTCTTAACTGTGCAGTTGTCAGGCTTCGAAATTATTTAGTTTCTCCGCCTGCGGTTTCAACCTTTGCGGAAAAGCGAAGTTGAAAACGTCGAAGATGCAAGTAAATGCGTCGGAGATTATCGTAGCGGTTCGGGGGTGTAGACGAGCCGCGACGAAAAAAACTTTATATATTATCGGCTTTCAGCCGTTATATAACCATTCCGGTGACGATAGCACAGAGGATCCACCTGTTCCCATTCCGAACACAGAAGTTAAGCTCTGTTACGCCCGATGTAGTTGGGTTTTAACCCCGCAAGATAAGGTAGTTGCCGGATTTCATAAGACAAAGTACCCTTGTTACGGGTACTTTTCTTTTTTAATTTGAAAAAGAAATAATATTAAAGTTCTTGATAAATTTTTTAAAGGGAGAGTATAATTTTTATGAAAAGAATATGTCGGTTGAACGTTATTTATCGGCAAATGGAATGAATGAAGAAATGAAATTAAAAAAGTTGTGTAATCGAGCGCAGCGCGGGCGGACGGTTCTCAAGTTTCGGTTAAGGGTAATATTTTTAACGGTAAAAATGCCGTTTATGTAAAGGCAACCTGGGAAAACTTTTCCGAAGCCGACTTTGAAAACAATACGGTGAACGGAAACAAGATTGAGTTTGAACCGGTAGCGTAATTGAGTTTTGAGAAAAACGCAATTATATTAAAAACTGAAAGTTTTAAAATATTTAAAGAGCGGTCGGTTATTCGCCGCCGCAAAATTTGCGGCGGCTTTTTTGTTTGCCTGCGTCCTTACGTTGTGCTATAATTTATTTATGGAACTTTATGAAGAATGTAAGAGTTGTCTTTTTAACAGTCAGCTGAAAAAAGTCGAACGCGACCAAAGCGACGTGGAAAAGCTTGCGGAATTTAAAAACGGCGTAAAAACATTGTGCAAGAATCCGCCGGAAAATTACTGCGCACCGTTGCTGATGCGGGATATAAACGTTTTGTATAAACGGATTTTTGGTGGAATAATAGATTATTCGCGTGAAAAGAAGCTTTTTAACGGCGCGCTTTTAAAAATAGAGGAAAAAATATATTCGGAAATTATGAGTTCCGATAATCCGGTTTCAGAAGCGCTTAAATTTGCAATGGCGGCAAATTATATCGATTTTGCGCGTATTGCCGATTTAGACGAAAAAAGCGTCGATTACGTAATTTCTTCGGCAAAAAAGGCGGTTCCCGACGAGAATATTTTAAAGAAATTCAAAACCGAATTAAGCAGCGCGAAAACTCTTTGTTATTTGCATGACAATTGCGGAGAAATAGTGCTGGATAAAGTATTGATACGCGTAATAAAAAAGTTATATCCGCAAATTTGCATAACTTCGGTTGTACGCGGCGGCGCGGTTATAAACGACGTTACGCGGTCGGACGCCTTGGAAGTCGGTCTTGAAGAATATGCGAATATTACGGGAAACGGTACGGATATTCCCGGAACTTATTTAAAGGAAGTTTCAGAGGAAACGCTTTCAACAATAAATAAAAGCGATATAATAATTTCAAAAGGTTTGGGTAATCTGGAAACTCTCTACGGAGAAATAAGCGCGTATTTTATATTCACTTGCAAATGCGAACATATAGCCGAACGTTTTTCTTCGTCGCTTTGGTCGGCGGTATTTACTTTCGGGAATTGACATTGCCGAATATATTTGTTACAATATTTTTATGACTGACGAAGAAAACAATAACAGAAACCGGATTTCGGAAGGAGAAAAAGAATATTCGGACTTTGCCGCCGAGCAAATCGAAGAAAAAGAGCAAAGTTACGGCGACCTTATAGTGGGGGAATTTTCCGCTGAAAAAAACGCCGTAAAGTTAGCTAATTTAACAAAGTTGCCCGAGAAAGTCGTAATGTATGTTTTATCGGTAATTTACATTGTCGTCGGTGTGCTTTGTATGTCTATTACGTCGCTGATAACCGAGATTCTCCCTTATCTTGTCGGCGGAATGCTGACGCTTGCGGGGGTAATAAAATTTATAGTAGCGCTTGTTCAGAAGGAATACCGCAGTGTAAATACAAATGCAACCGCAACCTCGCTTATCGCAACGTTGCTCGGTATTATGATAATCGTGCAGAAAATAGACCCTTACAGCGACCCTGTAATGATGATTTCGGTAATTTGGGGGGTGCTCGGTTTATTTGAAAGCGCGTACGCCTTTAACCATGTTTTCAAACGCATAGCTAATTCCGAAAGATGCATCTTTTATCTTATTCGCGGCATAATGGAGTGCGCGGTTGCTTTCATGTTGCTGTATCAACCGGAAAATCATGACGTGCATTTTTTTCATATAATAGTTCTGGGCGTCAATCTGGTTGTCGACGGGATAACAATGTTACCTTTCGTTAAAAAAGTGCTTACCGTAAAATAGGAGAAGTTTATGAAGGCTACGGGTTGGGATTTAATGAAGCTGGCGCAGGCGTTTGAAGGCGAGTTCTGTCTATCGGATTTTACTGCGGATGAGTTGGACGAGCTTGCCGGACTTTTGGACGAGAATATGAGTCCCGAACAAATTCGAAGAAAATATTTCGAGTTTTACGACGACGTTAAGGACAGAACGCTCGAAAAGCATAAGTGGAGCGATTAAACAGTTAATATTTATGGAGGAATTATGAAAAGGTCACCGTTTATTTTTATTTTGGCCGCGTTTATGTGCGTTATTTTTGCATTGGCTTTAACGGCGTGCGGCGGACCTTCGGGGGAAACGGGCGAAAATCCAGAAAAAGACCCGCCTTACGATCCCGATACGGTTATCGTAACATACGACGCGAACGGCGGCAGGTTTTCGGACGGTGAAAATATTTACAGCCATAAGAGCTGGAAAAATTCAATGCTTGTACAGCCAAAGGCGCCCTCGCGCGAAAATTACGATTTTATCGGTTGGGTAAAAAACAAGGGCGGAGAGGATTTTTGGACGTTCGAATCCGATAAGATTGTGGAAAACGTAACTTTGTACGCTGCTTGGGAGGCGAAAACCTTTACTGTAGACGTATCTCCTGATTACGTTCAGGCAGGTACCGTCGAAGGCGGCGGCGATTATGTATTCGGCGATAAGGTTACCGTTACCGCGGTAGATAAAAAGAATATCGGTTATACTTTTGCGGGCTGGTTCAACGGCGAAGAACTTTTAACGAAAGAATTGAGCTATACCTTCGATATGCCTGCGGAAAACGTGGCATATATCGCCAAGTGGAGCGTTGACGAGGCGTTGAACGATTTTAATTTTCATTCGACTACTACAACTTGCATTATAGACGGCTTAAAAGATAAAACGATAACGGAAATAACCGTGCCCGATTATGTTACTGCTATCGGCAACTACGCTTTTATGTACTGCGAAAGTCTGATAAGCGCGAGCTTGGGCGAGGGCGTCAGCTCCGTTGGTGAGAGAGCTTTTTCCGATTGCTCCGCGCTGCAAAGCCTGACTTTGGGAAAAAGCGTGAATAACTTTGCATTCAGAGCGTTTTACAACTGTGATAAGCTGTCGGAGGTTCGCTTTAACGGCGATATTGCGGGCTGGTGCAATATTGAAAATCTTAGTGCGTTAACCTATGAAGCCTCATCAAATAGAAAGCTTTATATAGACGGGTCGGAAATTACGGGAGAGCTGACTATTCCCGACGGTGTAACCGCTATACCCGAAGGCGCGTTTTACTACTGCCGCGGTTTGACTAAAGTGACCGTGCCAGACAGCGTAACGACGGTGGGATTTAAGTCTTTTTGCGGTTGCGGCAATTTGTCGGAGCTTACTATTCCCTTTGTTGGCAGGAGCAACGGCGACCGTGAATTTGCGCACATGGGTTATATGTTCGGAGCAAGTTATAATTATTTGACTTATCAGTATGTTCCCCGATATTTACGTAAAGTAACCATCACAGGCAATACTTCTATAAAGTCGGGCGCGTTTATCGGTTGCAGAGAGTTGACCTGTATTGTTTTGGGCGACGGAGTAACTTCTGTGGGCAGGGGCGTGTTCAGCGATTGCCAAAAATTGACCAGCGTTGTTTTGGGCGGCGGTTTAACTTTCGTGGACGAAGCCGCATTTGCATATTGCAAATATATTACAAGCGTATTTTATAAAGGAAGCGCCGAAAGTTGGGCGAATGTTGAAATAAACGCCGTCGATAATGAATATTTAACGGGCGCGCCTTTGTACTTTTACAGTGAAATGCAGCCCGCGACGGAAGGCAATTTCTGGCATTACGGCGCGGACGGCGAAACGCCGGAAATTTGGTAATACGTTTAAAAAATCAAAGTTTTACAGTATGTTTAAAGCCCGCCGTCTTTGCAAAAAGACAGCGGGCTGCGCGTTTAATATTAAAGCCGAATAATTTACATAACGACTATGTTGTTGTCTTCGAACAACTGTTTGATTTCCTTGGGGAAGTGGTCGTCGGTTATAAGCACGTCGATATCCTCCATTCTCGCAAAGGTATAGGGGTTTATTTTTCCTATCTTGGAGCTGTCGAGCATCATATAAACCTGGCGCGCCTTTTTAAAGCAGTTTTTCAAAAGTTCGGCTTCTATCTGGCTGTTGCAGGAAAACCCTTGCTCGGGAGTAAACGCCGTTGCGGAAACTATCGCTATTTCAAAATTGGTTGCGTCAAAATAAGATTTTGCGGCGGGAGAAGAAGTGGAAAGATTGTCTTTCATAAGCTGTCCGCCGACAACGGTAATATTTATATTTTTCTTTTGCGCAAGCTCCATGGCAACGGCAATACCGTTGGTAAATACGTTGCATTTCATATCGGGCATTTCTTTTGAAAGGTACATAGCCGTTGTACCTCCGTCGAGAAATATGCAACTGCCTTCGTCTATGAGCCCTGCGGCTTTCTGCGCAATCACTATTTTTGCGTCGGTGTTGAGAGTGGTTTTTTTGGTATACGCTTCGCCGGAAACTTTTTGAACTTCCTTAACGGACATGGCGCCGCCGCGTATGCGGATTATGCGTCCGTCTTCTTCAAGCTGGAAAAGGTCGCGCCTTAGCGTCATCTGCGAAACGTTGGGGAAAACTTCCTCCAACTGTTCAAGCGACATCTTACCGCGTTTATCCAAAATTTCGGCTATTTCTTCGATTCTTTCCCTTTTCATAAAAGACTCCCATGTAAAAATTTAACATAAATTCGTATGTTAAATTTATTGTAATATATTCACACGCATATGTCAAGAAAATTAAGGGCTGTTTCACAAAATTTATAATTATATGTTAAATTTTTACATAAAAAACACCCGTTAATAACTTGCATTTAATTAATTATTAATATATAATATAGTAAATTACAATAATTATATACTATAGACGGAAGAAAACCGCTTAAAAAGCCTTTACAGAGAGAAAAACAAAGGTGAAAGTTTTTCATGGCGGAGGCGGGCGTGCGCCGTCGGCGGAATTGCGTTTAAATAGTATTTTTTAAAGGTTCGGGCAATCCGAATGAAGTAAAGTGGAACAGCGGTAATGCGCCTTTACATAATTATAATATGTATTATAATTTGTAAAGGCTTTTTATATTTTAGTTCGAAAAATTTACCGAGTAAATTTTTCACGAGGCTGTTTTTGTCGTAAAGCGGCTTAACGGTGCAAGTAAATTGCCCGTTTCCGTTTTTCGATGCAATTTTTCGGGTTATAGAATATTATGTTTTTTAAAAGATTAAGACTTGACATAGCGGCAGCGAAAGCCAACGATCCCGCCGCGCGCAATAAATTTGAAATATGGCTCACATATTCGGGCGTTCACGCGCTCTCTTGGCACAGGTGGGCGAACAGGCTTTATCGCATGCATCTCAAATTGCTTGCGCGTATTACTTCGCAGTGGTGCAAATTCTGTACGGGAATTGAAATACATCCCGCGGCAAAAATTGCGGCAGGGGTTTTTATTGACCACGGAAACGGCGTGGTTATCGGTGAAACCGCCGAAGTCGGTAAAGGCACGGTTATTTATCAGGGCGTTACGTTGGGCGGCACGGGTAAAGGCGGCGGCAAACGTCACCCCACTATAGGTGAAAATTGCGTTATTTCTGCCGGCGCGAAAGTTTTGGGAAATATAACGGTCGGAGATTTCGCTAAAGTCGGAGCGGGCGCCGTGGTTCTTAAAAACGTACCGCCGCACGCTACAGTTGTCGGCGTGCCCGCAAGAGTCGTAAGAATTTGCGGAAGTAAAGAGGGTGTGGACCTCTTTCAGGAAAAGGGCGACCCTATGCTTACCGAACTTTGCGCTTTGCGCGAAAGAGTTATAGAGCTTGAAAAACGGTTTAAAGAAATGCAAAATCCGGAGAATGAAGATGAAAATTTATAATACGCTTACACGCAGAAAAGAAGAGTTCGAGCCTTTGGAAGCCGGTAAGGTGAAAATGTACGCATGCGGTATTACGGTATCGGGAGAAGCTCATATAGGGCACGGTTATCAGGCGTTGATTTACGACATAATGCGTAAATATCTCGAAAAACTCGGTTACAGCGTAATTTATGCCAGAAATTATACCGACGTCGACGATAAGATAATAGCGAAGAGCATGGAAACGGGCGTTCCCGCCGACGTTTATGCGGCGCAAATGATACAAAAAATAGACGCAATCATGGCTGAAATGGCTATAGACGAGCCTACTCTGTGGCTGAAAGCTACCGAAAATATAGGCAATATTGTTGATTTTATCCGAAAACTTATCGAATCGGGACATGCCTACGCCGCGTCTAACGGCGACGTGTATTTCAGCGTGGCAAGCTTTGGTAATTACGGCTGTCTGTCCAACCGCACGGTAGAACAACTTTTGGACGGCGTGCGCGTGGAGAACAGCGACGAGAAAAAATCCCCGGCGGATTTCGCGCTTTGGAAATCGGCGAAAGAAGGGGAAATAAGTTGGGATTCTCCTTGGGGAAAGGGCAGACCGGGGTGGCACATCGAGTGTTCGGCAATGAATATGGCGGCGTTCGGAGAACAGATAGATATTCACGGCGGCGGACGGGATTTAGTGTTTCCGCACCATGAAAACGAAATTGCGCAGACCGAGAGCCTTACGGGGAAACGGTTCGCCAAATATTGGACGCATAACGGGCTTATTAAAATTAACGGACAAAAGATGTCTAAAAGCTTAGGCAACAGTTTGCTTTTGGAAGATTTGTTAAAAAAATATACCAACGAAGCTATAAAATTTGCGCTTTTACAATTTAATTACCGGGCGGATATCAATCTTACGGACGGAATTTTCGCCGAAGCGGAAAAACATCTGACTAATTTCTACGGCGTTATAAAAACGGTAGAGGAAAAATTCGGTAAAAGTTCTAACGGTAACGCCGTTATCGACGGCGCGTTTGATAAAGCAATGTCGGACGATTTTAACACCGCGCTCGCTCTTTCCGACCTTTTCGAATTATTCAAAAGTATTGCGCGCCGCGCGGCGAACGGCGATAGCGCCTGTGCGGACGACGTTTCTCAAATCAAGAAAACTTATTCTCTTCTGGGTTTGTTTAAAAAAGATTCGGCGGAGTATTTTGCCGAAGTCGCGGCGAAAAATCCCATGGAAATTCCGGAAGATATAAAAATGTTGGCTGAAAAGCGTTGGCAGGCTAAACGGGCGAAAGCTTGGGCGGAAGCAGACGCGCTCAGAGTTGAATTGGACGGCTTGGGATATACGGTGAAAGACAATAAAGACGGATACACAATTGAAAAGAAATGAGGTTGAAAACATGAAAAAATTTACTTCTGAAACTTTACGCGAAACTTATCTTAAATTTTTTGAAAGTAAAGGGCACGCGATAATTCCTTCGGCGTCGCTTATACCGGAAAACGACCCTACGGTTTTGTTTACCACTGCGGGCATGCATCCGCTGGTGCCTTACCTTTTAGGAGAGAAACATCCTGCGGGCAACCGCCTTTGCGACGTGCAGAAGTGCGTGCGTACGGGCGATATAGACGAAGTGGGCGACAGCTCGCATTGTACTTTTTTTGAAATGCTGGGGAATTGGTCGCTCGGTAATTATTTTAAGGAAGAAATGATTCCTTGGTCGTTCGAGTTTTTAACTTCTCCCGAATATCTCGGAATCCCCGTGGAGGATATAGCCGTAACTTGCTTTGCGGGCGATAAGGATTGCCCTAAGGACGAGGAGAGCGCAAAACTATGGAAAAAGTGCGGAATACTTCCCGAAAATATTTACTTTTTGCCTAAGTCGGGAAACTGGTGGGGGCCTGCGGGAACTACTGGTCCCTGCGGACCGGATACCGAAATGCACATTATCAGAAATCATGCGGAGGCGGCTAAGCTCGGCGCGTATGATTTCGATAACGCGCCGAAGGGAACCTTTTTAGAGGTTTGGAACGATGTTTTCATGCAGTACAACAAGAACGCAGAAGGTAAATACGAGCCTTTAAAACAGCGCAATGTTGATACCGGCATGGGGCTTGAACGCACGCTTTGCATACTCAACGGTAAAAACAGCGTTTACGAAACGGATATTTTCGAGGCGGCAATCGCAGAAATAGAAAAACTTACGGGGCGCAAGTACGGTGAAAACGAAGAAGTAACGCGTGCTTTCCGCGTTGTTTTGGACCATGTTCGCACCGCAACTTTTATGCTCGGCGACACTAAAGGCATAGTGCCTTCCAATACCGATCAGGGTTATATTTTAAGGCGTATAATCCGTCGCGCCGTTCGTTTCGGCAGAAACATAGGCTTGCCTCAGGGCGCTTTGAAGACCGTTTCGGAAACGATTATTAAAAAGTATGAAACGGTATACCCAGAACTCGTTAAAAACTCGGAGCATATTTTCGAAGAGCTTGAAAAGGAAGAAACCAAGTTTTCGAAAACCTTGCAGCAAGGTATACGGGAATTTGAAAAAGTGGCGGAAAGTCTTGCCGCGGGAGGGGAGATAGACGGCGTAACGGCTTTCCATTTATACGATACTTACGGCTTCCCCGTGGAAATTACGGGCGAAATGGCAAGGGAAAAGGGATTGACCGTGGACGTAAAAGGATACGAAGCCGCGTTTGCCGAACATCAGGCGAAGAGCCGCGCGGGCAGCGAGCAGAAATTTGCATGCGGTCTTGCGGACCACAAGGAAGAAACCACAAAGCTTCATACCGCCACGCACCTTTTGCACGCCGCGCTTAAAATAGCTTTTTCTCCCGACGTGGAACAAAAGGGCAGCAATATCACCGAAGAAAGATTAAGGTTCGACTTTAACGCGGCGCGTAAGCTTACGCCCGAAGAAGTCGCAGAAGTTGAAAGGCTTGTAAACGAACAGATAAAGTTAAATACACCCGTAATTATGAAAGAAATGAGTTTGGAAGAAGCCAAACAGGAAGGTTTCACGGGGCTTTTCGAAAGCAAGTACGGGCAAACAGTCAAAACTTATTCCATAGGCGAGTTTTCCAAGGAAATATGCGGCGGACCGCACGCGGAATGCACGGGAGAGTTGGGTACTTTTAAAATAGTAAAACAGGAGAACGTATCCGCGGGAGTTAAACGTATAAAAGCGGTTTTAGTAAAATAAAAAAGTTTGTAAGGGGCGGAATGGAAGAAGAAAAGAAAACAATAGAGGAACAATCGGAAGCGGAAACAAATCCGGAAGAATCTCAAACCGAGGGGAATGAAACCACCGAAACATTTACCGATAAAAAACAGGCTAAAAAGCTTGCCGCGGAAGAGGCGTTAAAAAAGCTTGAGGACCGCGTGATAGAGCCGCCGAAAAAGAAAAAATTCGGCTGGCTCGGTTCGGTGTTTTTGCTCGCGGTAATCGCGCTCGGAATATATTTGATGCTCCGTATCATTTGGGATATGGGCATGGAAGTAAAATCTTTCGGCGAACTTATTCGGTCGAGCGACTGGCGTTTTGCGCTTATTACGCTTGCGGTACTTCTCACTATACTTGTTTGCGACTGTATGAAATACGCCGTTATAATGAAAACGACCACGGGAAAGCTTAATTTGCGTTCTAGCGTTAAAGTGGCTTTTTTGGGTAAGTTTTACGATAACGTAACGCCTTTCGCAGCGGGCGGTCAGCCTATGCAGATTTATTATTTGCATAAAAAGGGTTTTTCGGGCGGGGTATCCGGCGCGGTTGTAATGATAAAATACTTCGCTCAGATGTTCTGTTGGACGTTGGTAAGCCTGTTGCTTATGGCGTGCAATACCGGAGTTCTTGCAAATCTCGGAGACGGCGCGTGGGAAACGCTGATTATGGTGGGAGCATGGATAGGTTTGTTTATCAATATGCTTCTGCCCTTGATGATAGTTTTATTCGCTTTGCTACCCAAATTCGCAAGAGCTATAGTTTACTTTTTCGTAAACATAGGTCATAAAATAAAAATCGTTAAAGATAAAGAAAAAACCATGGCAAGCGCCGAAAAGGTGGTGGCGGACTTCCATGCGGGCTTCGTTATAATGTCGCGCAAGCCCTTGCAGTTTATAGCTTTGCTGCTATTGTGCCTTGTTGACGTGGTTTTAACCTTCGCCTTCCCTTATTTCATAATGCGCACGTTTTCCGCGCTTTCTTCCGAAAGCGGCTTTACGGTAATGCTTTCGGTAATGGCGCTTAACGTTTATGCGGCGCAATCTGTTACTGTAATTCCTACGCCCGGTAACGCCGGCGCAATGGAAGGAGTTGTTACCAAGGCGTTTTCCGCCATTGCCGCAAGCGCGTTGTTCTGGGTTGTGTTTACCTGGCGTTTCGCCGTATATTACATTTATATAATTATAGGCATAGGACTTACCGTGTTCGAGTTTATCCGCGGTATAGTAAGAAAATGCAGACAAAAGAGGGAGGAAAAGGACGCTCCGCCGTCCGAGTGAATATGAAAATACTTGAAGTGAGCGACAGCTTTTATCCGAGCGTTGACGGTCCCATAAGCGTTATGGTCAGCCTTGCGAAAAAAATTAATGAAAACGGACTCGGCGAGGCGGAGCTGCTCGTTCCCGAATATAAGGAAAAGATAGACGTGGAAGGGTTGAAGATTCACCGCTGTAAAGCCTTTTATACCTCGCAGGACTACTATTGCAGCGCGCCCGCGCTCGATAGAAAGGTGAAAAAGCTGATAAAAGAGGGCGGGTTCGACATAATTCATTTGCAAAGTCCCTTTCCGCTAGCCAAATACGTATTGAAATGGGGCAAAAAATACGGCATACCGGTCATATATACATTTCACACAAAATTCCGCGACGAATTTGAAAAGCGTTTAAAGAGCAAATCGCTTCAAAAATTTATGATGAACTACATTATGGACTGTATAAACGGTTGCGACGCGGTCACAACCGTTTCGCAAGGCTCCGTAAGGTGCCTTGCGGAATACGGATATAATAATTGCGACGGGGTGAGGGTTATACGCAACGGCACGGACATGGCTCCGCTCGGCGCGGATTCCGCTAGAGTGGAAAACCTGCGCGAAAGTTTGGGCGTTAAAGACAAATTCGCCTTTTTATTCGTAGGCAGACTTTCCGAGGTGAAAAATATTCCTCTCGCGCTAAACGCCTTGGCTAAGGTTAAGCAAAGGGGAGAGAATAATTTCCGTTTCGTAATAGTGGGTAACGGCGAATACGAAAGCGAGCTTAAAAAATTAACGCAAAAGCTGGGGTTGGGAGAAAACGTTATTTATGCGGGTAAAGTTTCCGACAGAAAAGAACTTGCCGAATATTTTGCCGCATGCAACGCGCTGTTGTTTCCGTCGCTGTTCGACACGTCGAGCATCACCGCCCCCGAGGCGGCGGCAAACGGCTTGCCCGCCGTTATGATAAAGGGGTGCGACTCCGCCGAAGCGCTCATAGACGGTGAAAACGGATTTTTGTGGGAGCTGGACGAGGACGTTTGGGCGGATAATTTAATTACGCTAATAAACGACCCGGAGGCTGTAAAAAAAGCAGGGGCAGGCGCCTTAAAAAGCGTTTATCAAAGCTGGGACGATATTGCCAAACAATACGCAGAGTTTTTCAAAGAAATAATAGAAGGTAAAAAAACGGCTTTGTAAAGCCGTTTTTTGCTTAAAAATTGGTAAAAAACGGCAAAAAATACTTTTTTCGGCGCGCAAATAAAAATATTTTGATTTTTATAAAAAACTTTGGAAACGCAACTCAAAACAACTTGACAGAAAGTTTATAAAATAATAAAATAAGTTTACATTTAAAGAGAAAAAGATTATTGCGGTTGCAAAAGAGTTGCGGTCGCAGGCACGCGCGGAGCGTGCGGTAAAGGATTCTTAAAGGAGTAGACAATGAAAACCTATATGGCAAAGGCTGAGGCAGTTGAAAGAAAGTGGTACGTTGTTGACGCAACGGGCGTTCCCCTCGGCAGACTTGCTTCCAAAGTGGCGGCCATACTTCGCGGCAAAAACAAACCTACATTCACCCCTAACGTTGATACGGGCGATTTCGTAATCGTTTTAAACAGCGATAAGGTTGTGCTTACCGGTAAAAAGCTGGACGATAAATTTTACAGATATCATACCGGTTATATCGGCGGTTTAAAAGAAATTTCTTACAGAAAGATGCTTGCCGAAAAGAGCGACCTTGCGGTTTACGAAGCGGTTAAAGGAATGTTGCCCAAAAATTCGCTCGGCAGGGATATGGTTAAAAAACTGAGAGTATACAAGGGCGCTGAACATAATCATGCGGCTCAAAAGCCCGAAGAGCTTAAATTATTTTAAAGGTGAGAGGTGAAAAGTAATATGGCAAAGGCTAATGTGAAGAAAAAACTCCAATTTTGGGGCACGGGCAGAAGAAAGAAAGCGATTGCCCGCGTTCGTCTCATTCCCGCGGGAACGGGCACCATTGAAATAAACGACAGAGCGTTCGAAGATTATTTTCCTCAGTCGGTTTTACAGTACGTAGTTAAACAGCCCTTAACCCTTTTGGGCGTGGAAAGCAAATACGACGTGTTTGTTAACGTATACGGAGGCGGTTATACCGGGCAAGCAAACGCAATTCGCTTAGGCGTTTCGCGCGCATTGTTGCAGGCAGAAGAGGGTTCCCGCGCTGCGCTTAAGAAAGAAGGTTTCTTAACCCGCGATCCGAGAGTTAAGGAAAGAAAGAAGTACGGCTTGAAAAAAGCTCGCCGCGCTCCTCAGTTTTCAAAGAGATAAAAATTACAAGAGGCTATGCCTCTTGTTTTTTTATGTTTCCAACATTCTGGGTACCGTTTAAAAAGTGTTCTAAAAACTAATTTAATTCTGCGTAACATTGTCAAGCTTCCGCATGAGTAATTTTCTTATTTTTAAAGGCGCGGTTAAATAGATAATTTAAACAGGAAAAAATTTCTTTGAACTATTGACTGTCATAAAATAATATGATAGAATATAACTGTCGGTAAAAACCCGGCAAAAAATTATTTTGGAGTTCTTTATGGCTAAGAAAAAGACTAAAAATTTATTGGGTATGCTTTTACCCGTGGCGGCAGCTCTCCTTGCGGTGGTTGCAATTTGTATGATGTTCTTGCCTGCGGTACAACGCGTAAGTTCTCTCAGCGATAAGTTGACGACTTCCTATACGGGCGCTCAGGTAACATTCGGTTATACGGAACCTAACACTAAAATAGAAGTATTCGCATTTTCGTTTATGAACTTCTTGCCTTATTTGCTTTTGTTGGCAGGAATCGCGTTCAGCGTATTATCCGTTCTAGGTAAACTCGGAAAAATAGCTCCTTTTGTATCGGCGGGATGCTATCTTGCGGCGGGAATTCTTTTCTTCTGCGTTACGGCTATGGTTGTGTATCCTACCGAAAGCAAGGATTTGGCTGAAGGGCTTAAAGATGGTCTTTCTCTCGGGGTCGGCGCGATAGTTGCGGCAATACTTTCGATTGTTTCCGCACTTACTTCCGCGGCAATGTTTTTCGTTAAAAAATAATTAGTAAACAAATTTTAACCCGTGCGCAGGACTTGCGCACGGGTTTTTGGTTTTTTTGCAACTTATTTGAATTGAAATCGCAATTGATTTTTTACTTTTAAGGTATTATAATTTAATTAAAGTAAAAATACAGAAAATTTTTTAAGGGGCAAAACTATGAAAAACGTTATTGTAGGACAGTCCGGCGGACCTACTGCCGTAATAAATTCTTCGCTCTTGGGCGTTTTCAAAACGGCTAAAGACAGGGGCGCGGATACTGTGTACGGAATGGTTCACGGCATCAAAGGGCTTTTGGATAAAGATATAGTAGACATATCTTTGGTAATTAAAAACGAATTGGATATGGACTTGTTGAAAAGGACGCCTTCATCCTTTTTGGGTTCCTGCCGCTACAAGTTGCCGAACATAGAAGGAAACGAAAAAGTTTACGAAAAAATATTTAAAATCCTCGCCGAATTGGAAATTTTCGCGTTTTTCTATATAGGTGGAAACGACTCTATGGATACAATAAAAAAGCTTTCCGATTACGGCAAGAAAATAAAAAGCGAAATACGTTTTATCGGCGTGCCTAAAACGATAGATAACGACCTTGCCATAACCGATCATACCCCCGGTTACGGAAGCGCCGCAAAATATATTGCCGCCACCACCAAAGAAATTATCCGAGACGGGTTGGTTTACGATTATCCCGTCGTTTCCGTTATAGAGGTAATGGGCAGAAACGCGGGTTGGCTTACCGCGGCAGCCGCGCTTGCTAAGGGAGAGGACTGCGAGGGGGTGGATGAAATCTATTTGCCCGAACGCGTTTTTGACGTGGATATATTTGTTGAGCGCATGGGTAAATTATTGAAGAAAAACCGTTCGATAGTGGTAGCCGTTTCCGAAGGCGTTAAGATTGCGGACGGAAGATATGTTTGCGAGCTTTCGGAACATGTGGATTATGTCGACGCGTTCGGTCATAAACAACTTGCCGGTACGGCGCGATTCCTTGCCGGGAAAATCGCCGAAAAATACGGTGTAAAAACAAGGGCGATCGAGTTGTCGTCATTACAGCGTTGCGCTTCCCACATAATGTCGCGAGTGGATATGACGGAGGCGTTTAATGCCGGAGGCGCGGCTGTTAAAGCCGCGTTCGACGGAATGACCGGTCAAGTTATAACGTTAAAACGCGTTTCGGACGATCCGTATATGTGTATTACCGAACCGGCGGACGTTCATTTTATTGCCAACGTGGAAAAAAAGGTTCCTCTGGAATGGATTTCCGACGACGGCGCAAACGTACAAGGAGAACTTGTCCATTATATTTATCCGTTGATACAGGCTGAAATTGCGCCGTTGTGGGTGGACGGACTCCCCCGTCATATAAAACTCGTATAAGCTTCGGAATACTTAACAAAATTTCGCGCCGCCTTTTACGGTCTTGACGGTCGGTACTGGTTTTCTTTGTCTTGCCCGTTTCTGCGAATTTTATAAAAGGCTTGCGAAAATAACGCGCTGTTTGCGCACAACCGCCGCTTCAGCGGCGGTTTTTTATTCTGTTGGAAACTTGTTCGTGCCGTTCCAGAACGCTTGCCATTACGTTTGGATATGTATTGTTATGCTGCGCGGGGGGAGTATTTTGACGCGTATCCAGCTGAGGTTCGGCGGCCGGTTGGTCGCTTTTTTTTGCATTGTCGGTCTGTCCGCTTATGGCTGAAAGGCTTTCAATGGCTTTAAGTAAATTTAAAAGTGCAAATTTTTCCGTAAACGTATCTCCTTTTTAATGTTTTTTTAAAAATGACGCTGTTTTTTATTGCTTAAAAACTCCGTTTGGTATATAATTAACAATGCTATAATGTTTGAATAATAGTTTTTAATCCCTTACGGAGTTTTAATAATGAATAAGCGTTTTACTAAAATTATATGCTTTTTGACCGCTGCGGTTGCAGCCGCGGGTGTAACGGTTTCCGTCGGTTGCGGCGGTTTCTATTTTTTAAAACCCCTTGACGGGAAAATTTTTTTCGAAGGGAAGGGAAAAAAAAAAGGCGGGTTTT
>CATKAP010000251.1 GCA_949746255.1 uncultured bacterium | reverse complement strand
TTTTTAACGAACCCGTCAATTTTGTCCTCAATGGGTTCGTCTTTGGGGGTAAACGTAACTGTGAAAGCCATGGACTTTTTATCGGTTCCTATTTGTTCGCCTACGTACACGTCGAAAAGTTTTACTTCTGTCACATATTTGCAAGCCGAATAAATTTCCTTTTCTATTTCCGCGCACGTTAAAGTTTTATCGCATGTCAGCGCCAAGTCTCTTGTTTGTTCGGCAAATTTGGAAAGAGGAACATATTTAAAAGGTTTTGCAAGTTTTTTTAGTTTCTCGTAATCGAGTTCTGCAATGCAAACCTGTCTGTCTAATGTGAGTTCTTCGGCAACAGTCGGAGAGAGCATTCCCAAATAACCTATTTCTTCGCCTTCACAGAAAACGGCCGCCGTAATTCCGGGATGCAGGAAAGGTTTTTCGGCAGGAAGATAATCGAATTTTACGTTCATAAATTCAGCTATGTTTTCCGTCATGCCTTTTAAATCGAAGAAGTCGTATTTTCCCCAAACACCGACAGCTATATGCGCGCGTTCTTCGGGGAAATTTTCAAGCGGAAGTTTTTCCGCTTTATAAATTTTTGCAATTTCGTAAAGTTTTCCTTGCATATTTCCGCGGCGTAAATTTCTTACTATTACATTCAGCATGGAGGGGGCGAGAGTTGTGCGCATAATCGAAAGTTCTTCGCTAATGGGGTTTAAAATCCGAATGGCGTTTCTTTCCGGAGCGTTTTCTGAAAAATGCAGAGCATCCAAATCTTTGAAAGAATAAAAAGAATATGTGGAAATTTCATAAAGTCCTTTACCGGAAAGCATATTTTTAAGATTATTTTCCGCTGTCTGTTCTTTGTTGAATCCGCCGTTCGTAATGCTTGCCGAAGGAAGAAAAGTTCCGGTTATATTATCATAACCGTAAAATCTGATTATTTCTTCGGCAATATCGGGATAGTCGTCTATATCTTCCCGGAAGCGGGGAACGGTTATATTAAGTTCGTCTCCGTTGCGCGTTACGCCGAAATCAAGTCTTTTTAAAATTTTTACGGCTTCAGTTGCGGGAATTTCTATACCGAGTAAAGAATTTATTTTTTTAAGACTTACCGTCATATTTTTTTCTTCTGTTTTGGAAAATTCCGTCTTATTGTCCGCGGAAATGTTCGTAACCGTTCCGCATTTCAATTTTTGCACAAGGTGAAGCGCTCTTGCCATTGCTAGCTCTACGGTATATTCGTTTACGCCTTTTTCAAACGCCGCGGAAGAGTCGGAATGTTGTCCAAGGGCGCGCGCCGTCTTTCTTACGTTATCGCGCGCGAACTTGGCCGATTCGAATATGACTTCCGTTGTGCCGGATTTTATTTCGCTGTTTTGACCTCCCATTATTCCCGCCAAAGCACACGGTTTCTTTTCGTCGCAAATAACAAGATTTTCGGAGGTAAGTTTAAATTCTTTGCCGTCAAGCGTAATTATATTTTCGCCCTTCTCGGCGCGCCTTACGGTTATTTTTCGGCCTTCAATTTCATTTGCGTCGAATGCATGCATCGGTTGACCGAGTTCAAGCAGCACGAAGTTGGTTATATCCACTATATTGTTTACCGAACGTATACCGCATACAGCAAGTTTTTTTCTCAACCAAAGAGGAGAGGTTCCGGGTTTTACGTCGGTTACGACGTGAGCCGTGTATCTGGAACATATATCGGGGGCTAAGTTGCAAATTTCAAGTTTTTTGCAGTCGGTTTTATGTTCTTTATAAGAAATATCCGGCGATTTTATTTTCTTTCCGAGAACTGCGGCGACTTCGCGGGCTATTCCGAAAACGCTTTGGCAATCGGGACGGTTTGCTGTGACGCTTATATCGAAAATGCAGTCGTCAAGTCCGAGAATTGTTTTAACGTCAGCGCCGTTTACGGCTTCGGCTGGAAGCAGTAGAAGTCCGTTATAATCCGCGCCGTCGTACATGTCGCCGTTCACGCCTAGTTCAGCGCCCGAGCAAAGCATTCCTTCGGATTCTATGCCGCGCAATTTCCCTTTTTTTATCGTTGTTACGCCTTCAATCGTAACATGGTCTTTCGCGGTGGCGTAAACTGTTGCGCCGACTAAAGCGCAAGGCGCTTTTATACCCTTTTTAACGTTGTCAGCGCCGCAACATATCTGAAATAAACCGTGCGCGCCGCAATCCACTTTACAAACGTGTAAATGAGTGCCTTCAACGGGTTCGCATTCAGTTACTTCTCCTACGACAACTCCAGAAACGTCTTTACCGTTATAAATAAGTTCTTCAACTTCGAAACCGCAGGAGAACAGTTTGTCTTTAAGTTCTTCTGCCGAAACATCTATATCAACATAATCTTTAAGCCAACTCAAAGGCGCTTTCATTTTCAGTTACCTCCTTTAAACTGTTTTAAAAACCGTACGTCGCCTTCGAATAAAAGTTTCATATTGTTTATTCCGTACTTAAGCATTGCAATTCTTTCAATGCCCATTCCGAAAGCGAAACCGGAGTATATATCGGGGTCTATGCCGCAACCTTCCAAAACGCGGCGGTTAACCATACCCGCGCCCAAAATTTCTATCCAGCCGGTACCCTTGCAGAGACGGCAACCTTTTCCGCCGCATTCGAAGCAGCTTACGTCAACTTCCAC
>CATKAP010000250.1 GCA_949746255.1 uncultured bacterium | reverse complement strand
GTATGCAAACAGAGTCATCATCTTTTATAATTATAGATTTGATACTATGGCTTTCCAGACAGGGTATTATTCTTTCTGCTTCATGATATAGATTTAATAATCTAAGATATTTTTCGCGAGTAATTGGCGATTGATACGGTTTTCCAATCTCACGAAACGCTTTTCTCTTCCTATAAACGTATATAATTAGTACCGCTATAGGAATTATAAATATCAAAGATTCTAATATAGACAGCTCGCTTGTTTTTATTAAAACAAGGAATAGAAAGAAAATAATGAACAATACTTTTATCATCAAATTTTGAATTGCCCATTGAAATTTTATAGCTGCTGTTTTTCCCGGATCTGGACCGAAATACAGTCTCTCAACGTTTTGATCTGAATATTTTGGCTTAATAATTTTTACTTTTGACCTCATACTGCTAATCTCCATTCATCCTGCCGTCTATTTTATCCCCTTTCGGGATAGAGGATAGCGGTCAAGCCACCCGATTGACCGCCGTTTTTTCTCTATTCCTTTAGAACTTTTTTTCAAAACTGTCCTTGGCTTTAAATAATGCTTTTATACCATTTGATAACAGCATTTATTCCATTACTACATCATATTAGTCAAAGCAACGTCTGGCACCTGATAAAAATACAATAGGATGCTTGCTGCAGGCATCTAACCAGATTTCATACTGGACGGCTTTATTTTCCCACGGAAGGAATTCCGAAATTCCAAAATCCCATTTAGATACAAGGTCTGCAAGCCTCTGTCTCTCTAAATATTCGAATTCACTATTTGATTTAAAACATTCCTTCAGAACATCTATATTTTCAGTAGGAAGAAATCCTGAAATCCCAAAATCCCATTTAGAAACGAGATCCACAAACTTCTGTTTCTCCAGACATGCAAGTGTATAGTTTGTTTCGAAGCACCCCTCCAAGGTGTCCATATCCTGCACTGTGATAAGAATACCTGCTGTTATCAATTCAGAATTGTCCAATATATATGGTACATACCACGGCATGGAATGGTCTATATCATCAAATATCAAAATAACATCTTCCCGTATTTCATAGGTCATTATAAAAGCCTCCAGTTTTTCCCGCACTTCATAAGGACATGAAATACCTTTATCGTGCCAGACAGCTTCGATGGCAATCCTTTCAAAATTTTTTGTCTGATCCAGCTGATCAATATCGACTTTTTTAAATCCTTTCTGCTTATCGGGATGTGTGGAAATCAGAATGATCTTGCCCAGATAACTCCTGATTACCGACTGGATATGTTGTTCTGTGCCTGCTCCTGTAACAATTTTCCTCATTTTCTGCATAGTTGCTCTCCTTTTTCTTTAGAATGATTTATTGTATCAAGGTAGAAACAGCATCTATAAATCCTGCCAAATAAGCAAACATTTCGCTTAAAACCTGATAATCCATAGGCTTCTCTCCCTTTATAATTTCCAATTCATTCCTCTCTGCAATAATTTTGAAAGATGCACTATTTTTATATGTATCTGCTTTTTCCACCTTATTACCGGTTAATTCCGTCCCGTCAGAAAATCCCACACTATAAATTCCATCAAGATAATCTTTTACTATTGTGTCATGATATTTTCTTAAACGCTCTGTCTTTTCTGGAGAAAATCCGTCCACAGATGAAACAGATTCTATAATGGCATATACATCCCCATAAACTTCCCCTTCTTTGCCTGCTGTCAATGTTTTGCATCTTGCATCAATTAATCCACTTTGTAATAAATCGCTTAAATAATCCATATCTTTCCTTTCCTAAATCGCCCACCATTTTGTCCTGTTTGCCGGCTCAGTTTTATTTTTTGACTGTTTCTCGGACCTCGTCTACAAGCTCCTTGAACAAGACTTTTATATCGCACCCTGGAAAGCACTCATTTGTGATCCTGACTGCCTCATCCAGCTTTATGGCCGTTTTCCTGCAAAGCTTCTTCCTCATAGTACTAGGGGTTACTCCTATAACTTCCGCCATTTCTTCCACTGTGATTTTTCTTTGTTTCATTTCTATAGCAATGTTAGAAAATGCTATGCGTACAGCCATATTCTTTACTCCCGGTCTTTGGTATTATACAATGTTGCAATTGCGCTTTATTTTCTATCTATTTGCGCGATATGTTGCAATTGCGCCATATTGAAAATATATCATAAGTAATTAGGTCTTTCAAGATTTTACTGGAAAAAATTATCTTGCATTGAAATATTTGTGTTGATATACTACGAATATGGAGGTGGAAAAGTGAGTTTCTATGTTATTTTGCAAAACGTTTTAGAGGAAAAGGGAATGACTGTAACAGAAGCAGCTCGTGTTTGCAAAATCCCATATTCCACTCTTAAAAGTATTATCAGAAGAAAAAGCGAAACCACAACCCTGGAAATCGCTCTTAAAATATCAGAGGGGCTAGAGGTT
>CATKAP010000249.1 GCA_949746255.1 uncultured bacterium | reverse complement strand
GATTGTTTGGATCGACGGAAGCGAAGCGCAAATCAAGGCTTTGAAACAGGAAGCGGTCAAAAGCGGCGAACTCATTAAACTCAACGAAAATCTTCTTCCCGACTGCTATCTTCACCGCACCAAGGTGAACGACGTTGCGCGCGTCGAGGACAGAACGTTTATATGTACAAAAAACAGAGAGGATGCTGGTCCTATTAACTATTGGCTCGCGCCCAAACAGGCTTACGAGCTTGCCTCGGAAATTGCGCGCGGCTCTATGAAGGGTAGAACCATGTACGTAATCCCTTATTCCATGGGCGTAGTCGGCAGCAGCTTCGCAAAAATCGGTATAGAAGTAACCGATTCGATTTACGTTGTTTTAAACATGAACATAATGACGAGAGTCGGCAAACAGTGCCTCGACTTCCTCGGAAAAGACGGCGATTTCATAAAAGGTTTCCATGCGAAATGCAACGTTGACGCCGATAAAAGATACATTATGCACTTCCCCGAAGACAACACGATTATTTCCGTAAACTCCGCTTACGGCGGAAACGTTCTTTTGGGTAAAAAATGCTTTGCGTTGCGTATAGCTTCCTTCCTCGGCAAAAACGAAGGCTGGATGGCCGAGCATATGCTTATTTTGGGCGTTACTTTCCCCGACGGCGAAAAGAAATACGTTGCGGCGGCTTTCCCTTCCGCCTGCGGAAAAACCAACCTTGCAATGCTTATACCTCCCAAACATTATCTTGACAAGGGATATAAAATCGAATGCGTGGGCGACGATATCGCATGGCTCCGCGTAGGCGAGGACGGCAGACTTTGGGCGGTTAACCCAGAAAACGGTTTCTTCGGCGTTGCTCCCGGAACAAACGAACACAGCAACTTTAACGCGCTTAAATCCACTAAGCGCGGCACTATATTCACAAACGTAGCTCTCAACACCGACGATATGACAGTTTGGTGGGAAGGACTTACCAAGGAATTGCCCGAACATCTTATTGACTGGACGGGAAAACCCTGGAACCCCGAAAAATTCGATAAAAAAGATAAATCTACCTGCGCGGCGCATCCCAACAGCCGTTTTACGGCTCCCGCAGTAAACTGCCCCTGCGTTTCGCCCGAGTTTAACTCCAAAAAGGGCGTGCCTATTTCGGCCATTATATTCGGCGGCAGAAGAGCGTCCACCACTCCCCTTGTTTATCAGGCGAGAGATTGGAACCACGGCGTGTTTATAGGTTCGGCAATGTCGTCCGAAACAACCGCGGCGGCTACGGGTGCAACGGGCGTTCTCCGCCACGACCCTATGGCAATGAAACCTTTCACAGGTTATCACATGGGCGATTATTTTGCTCATTGGGTGGAAATGGGCAAAAAGATTAAAAATCCTCCCAAAATATTCAACGTAAACTGGTTCCGCACCGATAAAGACGGCAACTTTATGTGGCCGGGATTCGGCGACAACATGCGCGTTCTCGAATGGATTTTGAAGCGCTGCGACGGCGCGATTGACGCCGAAGAAACGGCTATAGGCTTTGTTCCCAAGGCGGAAGATATAGATATTTCCGAAATGGATTATCAGATTACCGAGGGAAAATCTTTCGATTTAGAGGCGTTGAAGGAAATTCTTGCGGTTGACAAAGCGAAGTGGGCAAAGGAAGCCGAAGAAATAGAAGGCTACTATACCGGCACTGTAAAGAGCCGTATTCCCGAAGAACTTTGGGGTTGCCTTGCAACTTTGAAAGAAAACTGCAAACAGTCCAAAACCGAAAAAACGGTTGAAAAGAAAGAGACGAAAAAAGAAGAAGCCGAACCTGCCGCGGCAAAAAAAACAACGGCGAAATCTTCAACTAAAAAACAATAATTTATCATAAAATTAAAAGAGGAGGTTTTTAAACCTCCTCTTTTTTTATGAACAGCGACAGCTTTTATTTTGAAAGTATTTCCAATTTTATTTCGTCCTCCGAATCAACCGAAATCAAATCAATATCTTCCACTCGGACTATTCCTATGCCGTCGGCGGCGCCGCGCGTATTGCGCTTTTCAACCGTTATCAAACCTTCAGAAACGTCGGAAATATAACCGCACAGATAACAGTCTCCTCCGCCAACAACCACGGTGCAAATTTTCTTTAACTTCCCGACATAGTCGAAGACCTGCTGTAAGACTGTTTTACCGTCCAAAGGCATTTCCTTACGGAAAAAATTGTAGAACGGCATAAGCTTTTCAAGCGCGGCAACGTACGAGGTTCCGCACTGAATTTTTATTATGTCGTCCGTCACTCTGCACTGAAAACCGTCGTATCTTCCGTCGGGAGTCACGGATTCGATAATATAAAAATCGTCGTCATAATCCACAACATAACCCACGGTACAACTTTCCGGACTGTGTACGTCGTAAATTTCTGCAA
Source organism: uncultured bacterium (assembly GCA_949746255.1). Classification (GTDB taxonomy): domain Bacteria; phylum Bacillota; class Clostridia; order Christensenellales; family Borkfalkiaceae; genus Coproplasma. Next base: position 5,103 of record CATKAP010000249.1, on the reverse strand, counting down.
GAGTTTGTTCTTCTTTAAGTTTTTTCAATACCTTTAACACCGTATCACCTCAAACGGCATTATTATATCATACGAACCGACGTCTTGCAATAAAAACTTTTTATGTTTCCGCTTTTTTTTCGGATTTTTCCGAAACGGAAGTTCCGTCAAGAAACGCTTTTACGCCTTTTTTTCTTAAACCGAATATTCCGAAATAAAGCATTGCCCCCAAACCGTAAACCCAAACGGCTTCGGTTGCGCACAGCGAACCGAAACAAAGCCAATATGCGGAAGCCGCCGTTTCCGCGCCGCATAAATCTCCGCACAAAAACACAATAATCAGCGGAATAACAAACGCGTTGATTATTATGGGAAATAAACCGCCGACAGCGAACTTTAAAATATAGTTCTTTATTAATCTGCCCGCGCCGTAAGTGCATAACGCTGCAATTAGCGTTGCGATTCCGCCTATGGGAACGTCGTACATTATGAACGGAGAACCCAAATTCGCAAGCATACAGCCTATCCACAAAGCGGGAACCGCTTCCGGAAAAAACAAAGGTAGTATGCACAAGGCTTCGGCGGGACGAATTTCCACCACGCCCTGATAGGCTATCGCGCCGAACGCATATGTCAGCGCAACGTACAACGCGGCAATTATTCCCGCGCGGCAAAGTCTTTTTGTTGTAAAAATATTTTTCATATAACTTTTTGCAAATTTTAAAAAATAAACGGACAGCAAAAAACCGTCCGCATTATCTGCAACTCCTCGGTTTTTTTAGCGATGTGTTTTCCGATAACAAATATCGGTTTTCCGAAAACCATCAAAATCAAATAAACGACTTATTACTTTATTGGAACTGTTTCTTTGATTTTTATTTTATTCTTTATCTTTATTTTCCGTTTCTTCGGTTTTGCCGGCGCCGCTGTTGCCTAAAAAAGTTCCGAAATGGATTTCTTTTTTGCCGCGCTTTGCTCCGCCGGAAGGGGAAGAAGAACGGCGTCTGTCGTCGCGTCTTCTATCGCCGTCGCGGCCGCGTTCTCTTCTTTCTCCGCGGTCTCCTCTGTCAAAACGGCGTTTGTCGTTTTGGCGTCTGTCGCCGAATCTTACGCCTTTATCGTAAGGCTTTGCATTATTGGGAATAACCACGATATATCTTGCCGGTTCTCTGCCCTCGGACGCGGTTTTAACTTCGGTATTATCCATAAGCGCCGCGTGAATAATGCGTCTTTCATATGGCGACATAGGTTCCAAAGTCATTTTTCTACCCGTTTCAACCGCCGTTTTGGCAAGTTTCGCAGCAAGAGCTTTTAAAGTTTCCTCTCTCTGTCCGCGGTAATTTTCACAATCTACCACAACTTTTTTATAATCTTCTCTGCCGATATTTGCAATCGCGCCGGCAAGATTTTGTATAGCGTCCAACACGTCTCCGCGTTTACCTATCACCCTTGCGGATTGCGTTGTGGTAACGTTTATTTTTATGCTTTCGTCAGTTTCTTCGGAAACAAGCTCGGCAGCCGCGTTTATCCCCATTATCTCAAACAATCCTTCCACGAAATCCGCCGCACGCTTGCCGTCAGAACCTTTTTTTACTATTTTTACTTTGGCCTTAACAGTACCGAAAAGTTTCTTTTTTCCTTCTTCCATGACGGTAATATCCGCTTCGTCAAGCGTTATGCCCAATTCGGTAAGACCTACTTCTATAGCTTCGTCTACCGTTTTTCCTGAAAATACGTTGGTTTCTTCCATTATCTCAACCTCTTTCTGTTCGTAGGGCGGTTTCCCCCACCTTGATTTATTTGAATTTTATCGAACCTGACGGTTACTATTTTATTAATTATCAGCGTGGAAATAAGTCCGTACGCCGTATTTATAATCATATATATCGAGAAAGCGGCGCTGTAAAAGAAAGAAAACACACCGAACATAATAGGCATGAGGATCATCATCCATTTGTTCGTAGCCGCCGCGGAACCGTCTACCGTACTCAATTCGTTAGCCGCTTTTTGCGAACGCATCATTATAAACTGTTGCAGGAACATAAGACCTATGGCGAGAACTATCAATACAAAATAACCGTTATAAGTTTCTTTTTCTTCGGTAAGATTGAAAGTTACTTCGTTATAACTTTCCTCGTAAGTCGCACCCAAACTTGTTCCTACTGCGCGGGAAACCGAATTACTGAAATCTTTAAAAGACGGCATCTCCCTGTTAAGCATGGAATCGGGATACCATAAGTTGCCTATCCAACCGAAAGTCGTATTTTTCTTATGGTCTTTATAATATTTCGCCGACATTTCTCGCGCGTTTAAGCGTACGTAATCGCCGACAATTTCAAATTTTCTCGATTCTTTTTCCTTATTGAAATCTTCGGTTTTAAATTCTGTGTTTACCACCGAATAATAATCGCAAAATTTATCGAAATCAACGACAAAACTTCCGCTTCCAGTGGAATTTTCTACTCTTATAAGAAAGTTATCTTTATTTACCTGTTCGTCTTTTATGTTTACTAAAAAATATTGCGATTCTTTGCCGTTTATAATAATACTGACTTTTTCAGGCGTTTGCCCTTCTTCCAACTGCAATAACGATTTCGCTTGTTCTTCGTCGTAAGTGGCGTAAATATAAGTTTGCACGCTGTCGTTATACGCGTCTACAAGATTGTTGTACGTCATAAGCGTTGCGTAATTGGAATAGGTGGAAAACGCTCCGAAAACAACCATAAATATTACCAGCGAAATTACCATGGGAAGACAGGCGCCGAGCGGATTATATCCGTTGGCTTTCTGCAACTCCATTACTTTTTGCTGATACATATTTTTATCGTTTTCGTATTGTTTTTGCAATTTTTCCATTTGAGGGCGCATTCTCTCCATTAAAAGAGACTGTTTTTTTGTTTTAACCCTTGAATAAATATCAAGCGGCAACACCAAAGTTTTAAGGCATAAAGTAAAAACTATTACGCCTATTGCAACCGCACCGTAAAAATCGGAAAACAAACTGAACAGCCAGCTGATAATATCGCCCAGCCAGCCCAAAGGAACGGATTCTATTCCCGATACGGTAAAATCTATAAAGTTTTGAGAAATTGCCAAAATATTAGTTAAATTCATCTTAAAACGCGGGTTTTCAAAGTACCCATCTTAGTTTAAAATAACGCTCCGGCGCGGGGTCGTAACCGCCTTTGGAGAGAGGGTTACATCTCAATATCCGCCAAACTCCGATAATAATTCCTAAAATTACGCCTTTGTTGTTGATAGCTCTTTTCATATATTCCGAGCACGTAGGTTCGTAAAGGCAGGTATGGCGGGATAAATGTCTTTGGTAAAAGACAATGAGTCTCATAAAAAAAATTTTAAATATAGGCTTAAATATTGTGCGCCTAACTTTTTTTATGAATTTTTTCAGCCTTTTTGACATTCGTTCACCTTTTTAAAACAAATTTCAAGGCTCTTTTTAAAGGCTTTGTAAGAATACTTTTCTTTGATTGAAGGCAACAGAATTATTGAATAAGGCTGTTTTAAAAGTACAGACGTTTCCGCGAAAGTCGCTCTTAAAAGTCTTTTTATTCTGTTTCTTTTTACTGCTTTGCCGTGTTTTTTTGAAATTGCTATACCCATCGAAAGACTTTTCGAGGGAAAATATAATAGCGTAATGCAAGGGGAAAATACTCTTTTTCCCCTTTTAAACAGTTTTTGAAAATCCGTATTCTTTTTTATTCTTAAATAGTTCACCGCTTACGCCGAAAGTTTTTTTCTGCCTTTGTCTCTTCTTCTTTTCAAAACCTTTCTTCCCGCAGTGGAAGCCATTCTCTTTCTGAAACCGTGTACCTTGCTTCTCTGTCTTTTTTTAGGTTGATAAGTTCTTTTCATACTGTCACCTGTCAATTAGTTATAATTTTTTTATATTTATTACACTGAAAATCGTGCGTTAACTGAATTATTTTATTATATTACCCGTTTAAAGTCAAGCGTTATTGCTCGTCCTTACCGGTAAAATTAAATACAATCCGTCTTTGTTTTCCTTATTTCTGCAAACAAAAGGTTGAACCTGATTATTGAATGAAAGTTCTATTTTTTCTTCGTCCAAAGCGTTAACCGCGTCTATTATAAATTTTGAATTCATTGCGATTCTCACGTCTTTTCCTTCGACTTCCGCTCTTACAGGCTCCTGAACGTTGCCTATTTCGGAAGCCGAAGATATTTCTATTTTTCCTTCGGAAATATCGAAAATAATAAGGCTGTTTTTATCGCTTCTTACCAAAATCGCAGCGCGTTCTATACTCGCTTTCAACACGTCTTTTTCAACCGTTACGTTGGTAACGAAAGATTTCGGTATAATATTTTCCTTCTTTATAAAATCTCCGCCGTAAAGTCTCGAAGTCAAAACCGTATTGTCCGTCGAAACCAAAAGCATTCCGCGCTGAATAAATATTTCAGTTTCTTTCTGCTCGTCTGGAAGCATTTTTTCAATTTCGTTAAGGGTGCGCGCCGGGCAAACTATTTCTGCGCTTCCCGTAGATGATATTATTTTTCCGCTTATCGTCGCAAGTCTGAATCCGTCCAACGCGGTTACGCACAATTCGTCTTCGTTAATAATAAACTGACATCCCTTTAAAATGGGACGAGAATCGTCGGCGGCGCAACAAAAAGAAGTAGATTTTATAAATTTTTTAAGCGTTTCAGTCTTTATTTTAAAACTGTTTTCGCTGATATCAAGATTAATTTTAGGAAAATCTTCAGCGGAAAGCACCTGCATGCTGGTTTGACTGTCGGCATACTCCAAAGTCATTTTTTTACCGTCGCAAGAGAGAGTAAGCTGCACTCCTTCAAGCTTTTTAACAAAATCAGCGAAATATTTACCGGGAACGCAAAGTTCACCTTCCTCGTAAATTTCCGCTTTTATGGTTTTTATTATAGAAATTTCCCCGTCTGTAGCGGCAAGAGTCATACTGTCGTTCTTCGCCGAAATTTTTATGCATTCCAAAACGGGGACTGTGGTTTTTGACGAACAAGCTTTAACCACTTTTAACACTGCATCTGATAAATCTATTCCTGTGCACACACACACACACACATACACACACACACTATGGGTACAGGTTCGCCGGTGACGGGCATTAT
>CATKAP010000248.1 GCA_949746255.1 uncultured bacterium | reverse complement strand
TTTTTTTATTATTTTTGCGGGGTTGCCGGCAATTATTACGTTTGACGGAAAAGATTTCGTAACAACCGCCCCGCTTCCTACAATAACGTTATCGCCGAGCGTAACACCGGGATTTATTATGCAGCCTCCGCCAAGCCAGCAATCGTCGCCTATGGTTATCGGCTTGCCGAGCTCCAAACCGCTTATTCGGGTCGCCCTGTCAATCGGGTGACATGCTGTATAAATCCCAACCTGCGGCGCGATAAGGCAGTTATCCCCTATTTTGACTTTGCACACATCCAGAATACATACGCCGTAGTTACAATAAAAATTTTCTCCGACTTCTATATTACCGCCGTAATCACACCAAAAACCCGCGTTTAGCATAACGTTTTCGCCGCACTTTCCCAAAAGCTGTTTGGCAATTTTCACTCGCTCCTCATGCGGCAAATCGTAATTATTAAGTTTTCCGCAAAGACTTACCGCTCGGTTGTGCGCCGAAGAAAGCTCTTTATCGCTTGCGTCATACAATTCGCCGGCAAGCATCTTTTCCTTTTCCGTTTTCAATGTTGCACCCTTAATATGTTCAATTTAAGCCGTCGCCTGCTCGAACGGAGCAAAGTTGGGCGTACTCAGCATTATATTCAAAGAAACTATTACGTCCTTTCCGCTTTTCTTATTTTTATAAGTAGAAAGCCCTGCCGCAAACTCGTTTGCCGAAGCCTCGCTATCCGCCGATATTAGCATATAAAGCTCCATATTCATTGCATCATTGAGATTTTTTCCTATAAAGCACATACCGTATCCGAGCTGTTCGTACATCTGTTGCATGGATTTTATAAGTTGCGCGGTGGTTGCGTCCACGCTGTCAGCTTTTATATCCACCTCGTAGCCAGCGTTCCGGTAAGCGGTCTTGATTTTTACAAAATTGGATTCGGTTACGGGCGGCGTAGGCGGGTCGGGTGGATTTGGCGGGTCGATTTCACCGTTCATGTCCTGTTCAGTGACGAATTGCAATTCAAATTCGAAATCGGCGTCCACCCCCACTAATTTAACCCAAAATTCACCCGAAACGTTTAAACGTTCAAGAACAATATCTCTGCATAACCCGTCTTCGTCGGGAGTAAATTCATCGTCGACGGAAACTACTTGTTTTTGACCTATATTAGTTAACACGATTTTGAATTTTCCCTCGGTCATATTGAATTTTGTAAACATTAAATGCTTTACGCAATCCGAGGAACTTTCGCCGACTTTGATTAAGTTTATAAATTTAACGCCCGAAAATCCTTTACAACTCACCGAATACGTATCGGGAACATTTTCACTGATTTTGAACAACTCGTCCCATTCGTCGTACGTATAATCATATCCGAACGAATGACCTTTTTCCAAAATCGCGTCCAAATCGTTGTAGAACGATTTAAAATCGGTTGCGCACGCAGCAAAGAGCGCGCAGCAAGCCGCGCAAATTGCACACAGCGATAAAACAAGCATCGATTTAACGGTTTTTTTCATTTTTTTCTCCTTATCGGTTATCTTTGTTTATAATATTCCGTCTATAAATTCTTCGGCATTGAAAAGCTCCATATCGTCCATTTTTTCGCCCACACCCGTAAACACTACCGGTATACCGAGCTCCCCGCAAAGCGATATTACGAAACCGCCCTTTGCCGAGCTGTCAAGCTTGGTTAACACTATCCCGTCAAGCTCCACGGCTTCGTCGAAAATTTCCGCCTGACTTATGGCGTTGTTGCCCGTGGTTGCGTCGAGAACGAGAAATTTATAAAAATTAGAATGCGGGCACTCCCTTTCAACCACGCGCGACATCTTTTTAAGTTCTTCCATTAAATGCGCTTTAACGTGAAGTCTGCCGGCTGTGTCAATAAGCACAACGTCCGTGTTTTTTGCTTTCGCCGAAGAAAGCGCGTCAAACACGACCGCCGAAGGGTCGCTGCCCTCTTCGTGCTTAACTATGCGAACCTTGGCGCGTTCCGCCCAAACGGTAAGCTGGTCGGCAGCCGCCGCGCGGAAGGTATCCGCTGCAGCACCGGTTACGGATTTTCCCTGCTTTAAAAAATAATTGGCAAGCTTGCCCACGGTGGTAGTTTTACCAACGCCGTTTACGCCCACAAGCATTATTACGGCGGGATACTTTATTTCGGGAACTTCGGCTTCGGTAAGCTTTTCCTCCAAAACGTCCTTCAAAAGATCGGTTACAAATTCTTTATCCTTAATTTTATCGTGCTTGGCTTCGGCGCGGATTTCATCCACGATTTCCTCCGCCGTAACGACCGAAATATCCGCTCCGATTAAAATTTCTTCCAATCCCTCGTAAAATTCTTCGCCTATTTTATTTTTGGAAAACAAGCCGTAAAGCGCGGAGGAAAGCCCCTCCCTCGTCTTTTTCAATGCCTCTTTTAATTTTGAAAATAATCCCATACTCCAACCTTATTTTAATACTTTCATTAAACATCGTTGCGCCCAAAAATCACATCTTAAAAAAGATGTAAACAATTCAGAGAAGCAAGCAGAACCAAACGCGCGAGCATTTCCGACGGGGAGTTACTAAGCGTAAATGATTCAAGGAAAGCGGAACGCAACAAAGTTATGCGACGCTTATGTGAATTATTATTGTATGCTGTCGCCGCCCAAACGCTCCGCCACTTCCGACAGCTTAACCGAAACCACCTTAGAAACGCCCTTTTCTTCCATGGTAACGCCGAAAAGGATATCCGCGCTTTCCATGGTAGGTTTACGGTGCGATATAACTATGAACTGCGTTTGACGGGCAAACTTTTTTAAATAATTTGCATAACGCGCTACGTTAGCTTCGTCAAGCGCGGCTTCAATTTCATCCAATACGCAGAAAGGCATTGGACGCATGCCTATTATTGCAAACAGAATGGCTATTGCGGTAAGCGCCCGTTCGCCGCCGGACAAAAGCGATATTTTTGTAAGCTTTTTACCGGGAGGACATGCAATTATATCAACGCCGGCGTTCAAAGGGTCGTCGCAATCGGTGTAATCGAGCTGTAGCTCTGCTTTACCGCCGCCGAAAAGTTCTTTAAAAGTACGCTTGAAATTTTCGTTTATTATATTGAATCCTTCGTCGAAAATTTTAAGCATTTCCGCGCGAATATCGTCAAGCGCGGTCGTTAAATCGGAAATCGCCTTTTCAAGGTCCTCCCGTTCCGCGGTCATTTTTTCATAACGTTCCTGAAGTTCGTCGTACTCTTCCACGGCGTTTTGATTTATTGAGCCGAGCATTGTTATCTGACGTTTACAATTTGAAATCTGAGAACTCGCGGTTGACGGATCATATTCTTCTTCCTTGAATTGCAAACAGCCGTTATAATCGAGACCGTATTCTTCCTCTATGCGCTGTCTCAAGTATTCAAGGTCGTTATCGATTTTCATTATTGCCATTTCGAGATTATGAACTTTTGCGGAAAGTTCTCCGCTCTCGTTATAGCTGTTAACGCGCTCTACCTCCATTTCTTTAATACGCTCGTTAAGCGTATTTTTGGAAGAGGTTACTTCGCTTATCTGTCTGCGCAAATCGTTTACTACGGCCTGTTCCTCAGCCGTCAAAGCGGTTTTTTCCGCCTGCGCGTTCAATTCTTCAATTTCTCTTTTTATCTGCGGTATGCTGGAATTAGTTTTTTCAATTTTCGAAACCAACGCTTCTTTTTCTTTTTCCAGCCGTGAAACGGTTTCGGTTCCCGCTTTAACGGCGCTATCCAAAGAAGCGATATCAACGAGCAACGCATTGTATTTTTCGGTATATTCGTTACGTTCCGAAACAAGTTTGTCGAACTCCGCGCTCATGTCGTTTATCGCCGAAGAAGCTTTGTCCGATTGCTCGGTAAGCTGACTTGCACCCGCCGAAACGCCCGTATATTCGTTATCCAATCCGGAAAGCCTTTCCTTTAACGCGGCGAGCGATTGTCCGTAAGCAGCATACTCGCTTTCAGCCGAAGTTACGGTATGCAACAGCGAAGATTGTTTTTCCGTGATTGAAGCAAGCTCTAAGCGCGCTTCCTGCAACTGTTTGTTCAGCAATTCAAGTTCCTGTTCCGCAACTTGCTTTGCGGAATTAAGTTCGGCTCGCTTGGCGTCTGATCGGAAAAGAAAATTCTTTTTAACCTGCAATCCCTCTTCCAGTTCTTTGATACGTCTTTCGTTTGCAAGCAGATTTCCCGCTACTTCTCTGCGGGAACCGCCCGTCATCGAACCGCTTACGGCGATTTGGTCGCCGTCTAAGGTAACTATTCTGAACGCCCTCGGATAGCGTTTTGCAATCAGCGTTGCGTTCTGTATGTTGTCCACAATGAGCGTGTTGCCCAAAAGGTTATGTATTACGTTTTCAAACTGCTTATCGAATTTTACCAAATCGATGGCGAATCCCAAAGCGCCGTTATCGCGCACCGCGGCTCTAATCTGTTCGTTTTCGTAACGCGGTTTCAGCGCGTCCAACGGCAGGAAAGTTACCTGACCCGAACGAGTGCGCTTTAAATAGTCTATAAGTTCGCGTGCGTCCTCTCTTGTATCCGTAATAACGTTTTGCATCGCGCCGCCGAACGCCGTTTCTATAGCGACTTCGTAATCTTTGTCGCAACGTACAACGTCGGCGATAAGTCCCTTTATTCTACCGGAAAGCTCAAGATTGGTTTTGCTGTCGCTCATCAGTTTTTTAACCGAATAAATGTAACCGTCGAAACGGTCGCGAAGCGCGCGGTAAGTGGCAAGACTGTCGTTAATACTTCTTATCTGAGCTTCCGTATCGTATACCTGTTTGACAAGAGTTTGAATTTTTTCTTCACACTCGTCAAGTTTGTTTTCAGCTTCGGTCAAAAGCGCGTCCTCGTTACCCAAAAGAGAAGTTAATTCGTTGTTTCTTACTATACAACTCTCGTAAGCGCGGCGGCTTTCGTCGCGGCGGCTACGGATTTTGCCCATTTTCTCCTCTATCTCCGCAAGTCTTTCAGCCAGCAAAGCTTTTTGCGCCGACAGCGAACCCATATTCTGACGCATTTCCGAAAGGTCTTTAAACGTATCCAAAACCCTTTTTCTGTGTTCGCCCGTCATATATTCGTATTCCGAAATGCGAGAAGATAACTCGTCTATGCGCGTTCTGTAATCTTCCGTGTTCGCCTTCATGCCCTCGATACGCTGCGCGTTCTTTTCGCCTAGCGATTGCGCACGACGGATATCGCGTTCTATTTCGTCTATTCTCTTTGCCGAATAAGCTATATCTTCCTGCGCCGCCGCCAGCTTCGCTTTGACGGAACGCGCGCGTTCTGTATAGAGTTTGGCTTCGCCGCTCTTGTGTTCTATACCGACGGCATAACGCTGCATTCTTTCGTTCAGTTCCTGCAACTGCGTATCCGATTTGGATATACCGTCACGGCATTGTTGATATTCAGTTAAGAGCTCGTCCATCCTTATAGACAGAAAAGCTATTCTTTCTTCTATTTTTGATTTTTTATCGGTTAACTTCTGTTTTTCGCCCTCGGCTCCGTCGTGGCGGACTATGTACAAATTAGTTTCGTGCTTTCTGAGTTCCGAATACAGTTCGCGGAATTTCAAAGCGTTTTCCGCTTGTTTTTTCAACGGAGTAAGTTGTCTTTCAACTTCCTGCATTCGTTGGGCAAACACAAAAAGATTATCTTTGGAAGCGTTAAGTTTTCTTTCCGCGTCGGCTTTTCTGTCCTTAAAAACAACAATTCCCGTAGCTTCCTCGAAAATCGAACGTCTGTCCTCCGGTTTAGCGTTCATTATCTGTTCTATTCTGCCCTGTCCGATAATGGAATATCCTTCCTTCGCAGCGCCCGCGCCGTGCAGAAGCCCCGTAAGAATTTTCATTCTGGAAGGTTGGCGGTTTAAAAGATATTCGCTGTCACCGTCGCGGTAAAGTCTGCGCGTCATTTCCACTTCGTCGCAGTCTATGTCGAAAACGCGGTTTGTGTTGTCAAAAGAAAGCGTTACTTCGCAAAAAGACATTTTGCGGCGCGCTTCCGTACCGTTAAAAATAACGTCCATCATTTGCGAACCGCGCATCATTTTTGCCGATTGTTCGCCGAGAACCCAGCGGATAGCGTCGGCAACGTTTGACTTACCGCAACCGTTCGGTCCTACTATACATGTTACGCCCTCGCCGAGAGTCACCGTGGTTTTATCGGCGAAAGATTTAAACCCGACAAGTTGAATTTGCTTAAAAGTTATCATAAAAATTCCCTTAATTCGCCGCCGACGTCAAAATTTATGTTTGCCGGCGCAAATCGGTTCGATTTACTTGTTTTTTATATTTTTCAAAGCCGATTTAGCGGCGGCTTGCTCCGCTTGTTGTTTGTTTTCACCCTCGCCGTAAAAAGTTTGTCCGAACACCGTTACGCTTGCGCGGTATAACGATTTTTGCGGCGTGCCTAAATTCTCATCGTCGTATGTCGGGCATTCCTTGGTCATTCTCTGAAGCTTTTCCTGCAACTCGCCCTTATAATTGACCTCGCCTTTAAAAGAAAAATCAAGCGTTGCCCTGACGAACGCGCGAGCGGCTTCCAATCCGCCGTCAAGATATATTGCGGCAATAACGGCTTCGTAAGCCGAAGGTACGGACTTTTTATTGTTGTTATCGCCTTTGCTCTTTATAAGCGCTTTATCCAAACCGAGTTTTACGGAAACCTTTTTTAACGAACTGTCGCTCACAAGAGCCTTGCGCCTGTCTGTAAGCTGTCCTTCGGTACCGTTTTGGTCGAAAATTATTTCGGAAACCAAAAATTCCAAAATGGCGTCGCCGAAAAACTCGAACGTTTCGTTATTATAACCGTTGTCCGCGGAAGAAAGCGTCAACGCCCGAACCAAAAGCCGTTTATCTTTAAAGTTATATCCGAGCGCTTTTTCCGTATCTTCCAAACTCATTGTGCGTCACCCGGAATAAGGGTATTAAAATCCACTTCTTCCAACATCTTTTCCACCGAAGGCACCAAACCGCCTTTATAAATTGAAAGAGCGTTTGCAACAGAAGCCGCTATTGAGCCGGCCTTCGACGAGCCGTGACTTTTGACGACCACTTTTTTAAGGCCCAATAAAAGCGCGCCGCCGTATTTATCGAAGTCAAGTTGACCGCGCATATTTTTTATAGCTTTTTTCATAAAAAGATATCCGATTTTTGTACGAAGCGTAGCTGAAAATTCTTTTTTCAAAACGCCGAGCACAAGTTTTCCGCAACCTTCTATGGATTTAAGCGCAATATTTCCGGAAAACCCGTCGGCAACCGCCACGTCGCACTCGCCGAGCATAATATCTCTGCCTTCCGCGTTGCCTATAAAATTTATGCCCTTCATTTCAGAAAGGTATTTATAAGTTTCCTGATGCAACGGGTCGCCCTTGTGCTCCTCCGTTCCGTTATTCAAAAGCGCCACCTTAGGCTGCTTTATGCCGAATCCAGCCTTTGCGTAAGCCGAAGCGAGGATTGCGAACTGACACAGCATTAAGGGCTTGCATTCCGCATTGGCGCCGCAATCGCAAAGAAGAGTTACTCCGCCGCGGGAATTGGGAATTGCCGGACAGAGCGCCGGACGTTTTATGCCGCGTATTCTGCCCAATATAAGCTGACCGCCGACAATTGTCGCGCCCGTAGAACCCGCGGTGACGAGCGCGCAAATATCCTCCTGTTTTTTTAGCATCCAATACGCCGCGATAAGCGAAGACTGTTTGCGCTTTACCGCTTCCGTCGGAATATCGTTCATATCTATAACGTCCGGGCAGTCCACTATTTCAAGGCGGGTCTTATCGTAACTGTACTTTGAAAGTTCCGCTTCTATTTCCGACTGTCTGCCGGTTAAAATCAAATATAAATCCTTATTTTCCGAAAGCGCTTTAACCGCGCCTTCAACGGGCGCCTCAGGAGCGTTATCGCCCCCCATAGCGTCAAGTAAAATTTTGTACATTCGCAACACTCCGTTTTAAAAATTCTAAACCTTTATACATTATATCACAAAAGCCTGAAAATTTCAATTATTTATTAAGGATAAAATATTTAATTAATTTCTTCCGTGATTTCTTCCTCTTCGCGGTAAACCACGCGTTTTACAGGCTGATATTTATCCTTTCGCAAAAGCGTTTTTTTGACGTAACCGCCGCGCTTCACTATAAGAAAACTTTGACTTGTAGACCCGTCCTTCCCTTCGCGAGCGGCTTCGGGATTATCGGTAAATTCCTCCGTCGTCGCAATGCTGCCCGTAACCTCGGAAGAAAGTGAATATTCCGCGCCGTCGCCGCCGCCGTAAACATAAAAAGTAACGCTTCCCTTTTGCGTTAACGCGCGTATATATACGGGTTTATCGTGCGAATTGGTAATTTTTAAATCGCAGAAAGTACCGCTCACCATAGCGTCGCGCGAGGGAGGAACATATCCCACCGCAAGAGAATGAGGATGATATTCCGCTATTGTTAACCCGGATAACAGCGCCGCGTTATACAAAGTAGTGGATACCTGGCACACCCCTCCGCCTACGCCCTCTTTAAACTCTCCGTTTTCAATAATTTTCGCCGGCAAAAAACCTCTGTTTTTCACTCTTTCCCCCACGGTTTCGTTAAACGAAAAAGTTTGCCCGCTCGTAAGCTTAACCCCGTTTATTTTTGCCGCGGCAAGGCGAATATTGCTTGAACGGTTTAAATTCGAAGAATCGTAATATGTTGTAAAACTTCCCAAAAGTTTGGTTTCGTTCTTAACGGACTGCAATTCTGTTTTTCGGTTGATACGCGTATATGCCGCGGTTACGGGAAGAAAATCGCCGTTTAAAGATTGGGAAATATCGTTTAAAAGTTTATTTACGTCAATCCGCCGTCCGTCGTTGCCTTCATAATAGACGAAGGGCTGACCGCTTGTTTTGAATTCCGCGTAAGGTTCGGTTACGGAAACGCTTTCGGCAAGGCATATAGCCGATGTAATTTGTTCCGCGGCGCATAAATAATATTTAATATCCGCCGTATAGTTTTTACCTTTCTCAACCGTTTGCAAAAGCTTATATAAATTATCGGTATAGCTTATTTCCGGATAAGAATATTTGTACACGGTAGTTCCCGCTCGTATTTCCAAAGTTTTATTTTTTAAACATTCTTCCGTATGCGCCCTAACTGCAAGCGCGGCGCGCTCGCGGGTAAATCCGCCTACGTCTACGCCGTTTACCGTAATTCCGCTAGGCAAAGTCGTTTTAAATGCACATGATAAAATAATAATGCCCGCTATTAAAGCGAGCATAAATATAAGTAAATTAAGTTTTATAATTATTTTCTTTAACAAATTTTTAATTTATGCAAGAGCGCGGCTTCGGGTTCGAAAGCAGGCATTCCGAGAATGCGTTTCCCCTCTTCCGCATGTATATCCGAACCGCCGGTAACCTCCAGATTCAGTTCCCTTGCAAGCTCCTTATAATATGCCGTTTCCCCCACAGTATGCGCAGAATAAACGGCTTCTATGCCGCAAAGTCCGCACGATTTCATGCGTGCTGCAAGATTTTTTAGGTCGGAAGCGCCCAAATCGATTCTTCCCGGATGAGCAAGCGAAGCGACCCCTCCGGCAGCGGAAATGATTTCAACGGTTTTTTCGGGCGTAGGGCGAAAATCGCAACAAAAAGCCGGTTTTCCGTACATAAGATAAGTCATAAAAAAATCGCCAGCGCTTTTACAATAACCTTTTTTAAACCCCGCGCGCGAGATATGCATTGCGTGAACGGGCGTATTTTTATCATGCCGTTCCAAGGAAACTTCTTCAAAGCTTAACTTTACACCTTCGGCGTTCAGTTTATTTATTATTATTTCCGTACGCTTTAAAGAATTTTCATACAACTCCGCCATAAAAGCTTTAAAATCCGTATTGTTTTCATCGGGCGAATAGCAAAGCGTATGAACTTTTACGTCGCCTTCGTAAGCTGAAATTTCTGCACCGTGCACAAATTTTACGCCGATATTTTTACAATAAAATTCTCCCGCGCGGCAACCGATCATAGTATCGTGGTCGGTTACGGCTATAAGCTGCACGCCGTTTTTCCTTGCGGTTTCCGCAATTTCCGCCGGACTTAAAAGCCCGTCCGAGTAATAAGTATGAATGTGTAAATCGGCTCTCATTGTTTAATTTTGCCTCCCTCTATTTTTATCTTTTTGGAATCCAACCCGCATAAAGCGCGTTCTGCGTGCGTGCATGTAATAATCGTTTGAATTCCCTTTGTACGTTCCGTTAATTTTTTACGGCGCGGCAAATCCAACTCGCTTAAAACGTCGTCTAAAATAAGCACAGGATATTCCCCGGAAAGTTGCTTGAATATCTCTACTTCGGCAAGTTTTATCGAAAGCGCGGCCGTACGAGTTTGCCCTTGCGAAGCGTAAGTTTTTGCGTCTTTGCCGTCGATTAATATATCGATATCGTCGCGGTGCGGACCCGAAGCAGTATAACCGAGCCTTATATCCCGCTCGTAATTGTTTGAAAGCTCGTCGAAAAGCTTTTTTTCAAGCTCGGCTTGCTCACCTTTATATTTTTTTTCGGGAGAAATTTCCAAAATTTCCGCCCCGTCCGTTAAAAAGGCGTGAGCCTCTTTTGCAAGCGGCGCAAGCATGGAAATATATTCCGATCGTTTATAAGCAACCACTGCGGCGTATTTACACAACTGCTCGTCCCAAACAGGAAGTGAAGCGTAAACCATTTCCATATCGCGCTCTTTCAATAACGTATTGCGCTGTTCCAAAATACGATTATAGCGCGACAGCGCCACGTAATACGGTTTTGAAAGCTGAGAAATTGAAACGTTTAAAAATTTTCTGCGCTCGTCCGGACCGTCCTGAATCAACCGTAATTCCTGAGGAGAAAAAAACACTCCGAAAAGATTGCCTAAAATATCGGCGGTTTTGGTGATTTTGTTACCGTTTAAACGAAATTCTCTTCCGTTTTCGAATATTTTAACGGAAAGTTCCATCGCACCGTATCTGCCTTCGGCAACCGCGGAAAGCTCCGCGTACTCTTCACCGTACTTTATAAGCTGTTTATCTCTCTTACAACGGTGGGAAACGCCCGTGCATAGATAGAAAACCGCTTCCGCGCAGTTGGTTTTACCCTGCGCGTTTCTGCCGTGCAGGATATTCAATCCGTCGGCGAATTCAACGCTTTCCGACAAGTAGTTTCTGAAATTTTTCAAATTCAAATTTTTTATGCGCATTTTTCCGTCAAAACACTTTATTTTAAACCGAAATTGTATTATAATTAAACAAAATAGCTTACGCATTTTATTATAACATATAAAAACGGCAAAAATCAAATTTTTGCAAGCGTCGTAACCCGACGCATTTTCCGCACGAAAAACATATTATGTTTTATTGCGGGGCATACATACCTTGCAAGCAAGTATTTATTGCTTGTATTATAGCAAAAAATTTGTAAAAACTCAAAGGATTAAGGGCGGATTTATGACGGAAAAAACGAACTTTGACTTTATTTATAACCCGATAAAGGCTCAATTCAAAGATTACATATCTCCCATTAACTATATATCATATATCGAAAAACTAGTGCCCGTGGATATTGACGGCAGGTTTATCGTTTTGGAAACGCCGACAGAAAGCTTTGCCAAATACATAACGGGAACTCTCGCCGATAAAATGCGGGAAGCCATTCTCAAAGCCGACGTAGGCATATCCGATTTTCGGCTTAAAGTTGAAGGAAGCGACGGATACGCGTATAACGCGCCCGAAGACGACGGCTTCGAACAGCCGACCAACATAGACAAAAAGTATACGTTCGAACGTTTTGTAGTAGGCAAAAACAACGAATTTGTTTACGAAGCAGCGCTTGCTGTGGCAAACGACCCTGCCGGAACATACAATCCGCTGTTTATTTACGGTGGAACGGGACTCGGAAAAACCCACTTAATTCAGGCGATAGCAAATAAAATATTATCCGAAAAACCCAAACTTAAAGTAGTTTACGTAACTTGCGAACAGTTCGTAAACGAAATAATAGACACAATGTTCACAAGCCGCGGCCCCGACGCCCGCGACAAAAGCAATAAGTTGCGGCAACACTACCGCAACGCCGACGTGCTTATAGTTGACGATATTCAGTTTATAGAGAATAAAAAAGCCGTTCAGGAAGAATTTTTCCACACTTTCAACGCGCTGGTTGCAAAAGGCAAACAGATAGTAATTTCTTCCGACCACCCCCCCAAAGAATTGACGGCGCTCGAAGAAAGACTGCGCACAAGATTTTCCGGCGGGCTTGTATTCGATATACTCCCTCCGAATTATGAAACGAAAATTGCCATTTTGAAACGTAAAGCATTCGAAAAAAAGTGCATTGTTCCCGAAGACGTATTAAATTTCCTTGCGCAAGATTCCGGCGACGACGTAAGAACGCTGGAAGGCAGACTAACGAAAGTTATTTTCGCTTCCAAACTTCATGAAGAACCGATAACGATAAACCTTGCAAGAAGCGCGCTCAGCGAAGCAGTCGCAGAAAGCGGAAAAGAAGAAGTTAACGCCGAAAGCGTAATTTCGGCAGTAACGGGTTATTACAAAATAACAAAGTCTGACCTTTTGGGCAAAAGCAAAAAAAAGGAAATAGTAATTCCGAGACAAATTTGCTGCTTTCTTATGTGCGAACTCTTGTCTTTACCGCTTATTTCCATAGGTAAAACTTTGGGAGGAAGAGACCACACCACTATTCTCTATTCCCGCGACAAAGTTGAGGAAATGTGCAGAGTCAACGAAAAAATAGCCAAAGACGTTGACGATATAAAAAATATTATCCTAAAAAAATAAACGCCGTAAGGCATTACGCCCGCGCGAGCGGGCGTTAATTCTGTAAAAATGAAAGAATTTATCGAAGGTCGTTACGATATAGCCGTAATAGGCGCCGGACATGCCGGCTGCGAAGCCGCGCTTGCCGCCGCAAGACTCGGCATGAAAACAATTATGCTGACGCTGAATTTAGACAGCATAGCTTTTATGGCGTGCAATCCGTCCATTGGCGGCACTGCAAAAGGGCACCTCGTCCGCGAGATAGACGCGCTCGGCGGAGAAATGGCCGTAAACGCCGATAAAACTTCTTTACAGATAAGAATGTTAAACGAAGGCAAGGGCGAAGCCGTGCAATCTTTGCGCTGTCAATGCGACAAAAACGCTTACCACACGGAAATGAAGAAAACGCTCGAAAACACGCCGAACCTTAAAATCGTGCAGGGCGAATGCGCTGAAATTCTCACCGAAAAGGGCAAAGTTAATGGGTTCAAAACGACATACGGAGGGATTTTTCACGCAAAAGCCGTAATTCTTGCAACGGGCGTTTATCTCAACGCCGAAACGATAACGGGCGATTTCAGACAGAAAAGCGGTCCGAGCGGATTTGCGCCCGCAAACGCTCTTACCAAAAACCTTATTGAACTCGGTTTTGAAATCAGAAGATTTAAAACAGGCACGCCCGCGAGACTCGACGGCAGAACGGTAAACTTTGAAAATTGTACAGTACAACACGGTGAAAACGGCGTTCCCGCGTTCTCCTTTCTTCACGAAACCGCCGCCGAAAACAAATTGCCGTGTTATATAACTTACACCAACACCGAAACGCACGATATAATTTTAAACAATTTAGACCGCTCCCCCCTTTATAACGGCGACATAATCTCTACGGGTCCGCGCTACTGCCCCTCAATAGAAACAAAGGTAGTAAGATTTTCCGATAAAGAAAGACATCAGTTATTTTTGGAACCCGAAGGAGCCGATACAAGGGAAATTTACGTTCAGGGCATGTCCTCGTCTATGCCGCACGACATACAGCAAAAAATGTATCATTCGGTAAAAGGGTTGGAAAACTGCCATATCATGCGCTACGCTTACGCCATAGAATACGACTGTATAGACACTTTTGCTCTTTTACCGACTCTGGAATTTAAAAAAATAGAGGGAATTTATACCGCCGGACAAATAAACGGCACATCCGGCTATGAAGAAGCCGCGGCACAGGGATTAATTGCGGGAATAAACGCAACGTTTAAAATTTTGGGCAAGCAGCCGTTGATTTTGGGCAGAGACGAAGCATATATAGGCGTTCTGATAGACGACCTTGTTACCAAAGGCACTGAAGAGCCGTACCGCATAATGACTTCGCGCGCGGAATACGCCATAATATTGAGACAGGATACCGCCGATTTCAGACTAACCCCAAAAATAACCGACACCACGCTTTTTACCGAGGAACGCAAAGCAAGCTTTTCGAGGCGCACGGAGCTTTACGAAAAAGCTTTAAAGGAGCTTAACTCCCGCCTCGACGCAAAAGCGACGTCAGAGTTTGCAAAAAACCACAACATAAGCGGAAACACGGAAGGGTTGAGTTGCGCAGATTTAATTAAAAGAGGAGCGAAAGCCGAGGATTTACGCAAGTATTTCAATATTTTAACCGATATACCGCAGAATATTTTAAAGACGGCGGAAGCCACAATTAAATACGAGGGCTATACCAATAAAAACCGCGCGCAAATAGAGCGGGCGAAAAAATTAGAAGAAAAACTTTTACCGAAAGATATTAATTATTCGGAAATTTCGGGATTAAGATTGGAGGCGCGTGAAAAGCTGGAACGCGTGCGCCCCGTAACTTTGGGACAGGCGGGCAGAATTTCCGGAGTAAACCCCGCCGACATAACCGTTTTAAT
>CATKAP010000247.1 GCA_949746255.1 uncultured bacterium | reverse complement strand
CTTACGTTCCTTTCATGTATATATACTTCTCCTTCCCCTTATAGGGAATTTCAAAATGCCGTATTTACGGGCTTTCTAAGCATTTTGTGTAAGAGTTTCACCCTGTTTTTGACCATTTTTTATAAAACAATTCATAAATTCATCCTTATGTAACTTAAATAGAAAATTCAAAATTGTTGCGCGTACATCTGAATTATTATCATCTGTCGCGTAAATCACCAACTGCATAATAGTTTCCTGATCCAGTTCTTTACTGACTTTCGCAAGAAACTGTGTCATGTTACGGTTTTTCAAGGAGAAAAAAGTCTCTTTACCCATTTCTGCTTCATGCTTTTCAAGCCACTTATCAGATTTATTATAACTTCTTACCTCTTCCACAAATTTTTCCTTTTTATATCTATTGCCTTTCGCGATAACACTATAATTCCAGAAATTACGCAATGGGAGATGCGACTCGCGATCCGCATAGCCAATTACATTATCCTTAATTATATCTGCCATAATATCCATAGGACAGTTCATAGATACAATTTTCTTACCCTCAAAATCTTTATCATTCCTGCTCTTTTTATTACTGGCAAAAAATTGGGGGATTTCATTCCTTTTCATACAGGATAAGTTTCTGATACGTCTGATTTCTTTTACAACATCTATATCAAAACACTTTTTAGCTAAATCAATACTGATCTGCCCTATCACGGACAAAATAATGAAACAGTTTTCCAACTCCCTGTCTTCCATTCCACCATCATAATAATAACTTAATGCAAGCTGGGCGGTGTCAGTAGATGTGCCTATAGCTATTTGGGCATCCGCTATTTTATTGTCCATTTTTGCATAATCTTCTAACGTAAAATGATATTCACTTTCCCCAACCTCCTGTATCTCATTGATGATTGTAGGATAATTAGTATATGCTGTCCTTGCCAGATCTACCAATTCTTTCTGATTAGTAGCATATACAAAGTCGCTGTCACAGTCGTGTCCCGAAAGCCGACACTGTGTATCTGTCCCAATCGCATTAAAAACTATAACATTATTCCCGATATTAGGGAAATATTTTAACAATTTATCTGTTATTTTTTATTTTTTTTCTTTTTATCGTTGAATCTTAATTCCGAAATATCGCCCGAACCGAACCCAAAACCGTAAATAAAACTTGTTTCTCTGCACTCGGCAACCATAGTTAAACTTTCTAAAAATAATGAAATTACAAGCTCTTCCTGTTCGGCTGTCAGAGAAGTTTTTTTAAGTTCTTCTATTAAATAATTAAATTTACGCTGGCTTATTAGAAAAGAATCGGAATTACATAAATTATCGTTTTTAACGTATTTATCATACGTAATTGCAGCTGCTAATTTCATAAAAGTCCTTTATCATGACATTCGCAACCATATTTAAAATACATTCTACCCCTTTCGTCTAACAAAACAAAAATATCCTCCGCCAAATCTTCCCTTAAACCGTCAAAATTATTTGGTAAGTATTCTTTAAGATGATTTAAAGTATCCAATAACCGGTCCGCTACTCTATAAAATTCTTCGGAATCTTTAATTAAATCTTTTGGATACAATAAGCCATAAAGTCTTTCGTACATAATTTTTTCTCCTGCGAATAACATAACTATAGTATAATTCCGTTTTTCGGAATTGTCAATCCGTTTTTCGGAACTTTTATTATAATTTTAATTATGTATATCTCATTAGGAAAAACTTTAAAAGATTTACGGGTTGAAAAAGAACTTACCCAATTTCAACTTGCGCAAGTTTTTAATGTAAGCAAAACTACTATTTGTCAATGGGAAACCGATAAACAAGAACCGAGTTTAGACGCTTTACGTACCATGGCAAGATTTTTTGAAGTTACGTCAGATTATTTATTAGGACTTGAAAATTAACAGCTTTCAAAAGAAAGCTGTTAATTTTTTTTATCGTCGATAAATAATCCTATACCGCTGCCGATCTTTATGCCTTGATAATAACTTTTAGCCACCAAAGCTACAAGTAAATTTTTTTGCTTTTCGGTAAAATTTTTTAACTCTTCGATATTTTGTATATTTTTATACTCATCTTTGAGTTGCGAATATATAAAATTAAGTAAACACATATTTAAAAACAAAAAATAAAATTTATTCTTAAATAAATTATATCACTAACCAACAGTTATCGTCAAACAGATTACTAACTGTTAGTTATAAAATTTTTGTATGGAAGAAATATTCAAAAAAAGATTAAAAGAAGAAATTATCAACAGCGGTATGACTTTAAAACAAATTGCGGAAAAAGTAGGCGTTTCACCCGAAATGATAACGCAATATTATACAACCAAAAAGTTACCCAAATTAGATACGTTCTGTAGTCTTTGCAATGTATTGAGCGTTTCCGCAGATTATTTATTAGGCATGCGAGATTATTAAATTTTTCCACAATTTGTATGAAGTTAATAAAAATTAGGTATTATATATGCAAAGTAATACGTTCGGAAAAACTTTACGATATTTAAGAAATGAAAAAGGAATTACCGAAGAAGAATTAGGTCAAATATTAGGATATAGCAATCAAACAATAAGTTTCTGGGAAATTGGACGACGCGAACCAGATTTGGATACGATAGTTAAAATTGCGAAATTCTTTGACGTTACTTCCGATTTTCTTTTAGGTTTAAAAGAATTTTAACAGTCTTACCTTCCGTAAGACTGTTTTATTTTAAAATTTTTTGAAAAAATTTTACTTTACCTATTGAAAGTAGACTCGTTTTATATTATAATATATATATAAATGCCGCGTTGCGGTAAAATAAGGGGACTTAAAATGAACATTACGGCAAAAGACATAAGAAACATTGCCGTTATCGGGCACAGCGGCGAGGGTAAAACAACTCTTTGCGAAGCGATGCTTTTTAACGGCGGTATGACCGACAGAATGGGCAGAGTTGAGGACGGCACCGCCGTTACCGATTTTGACGAACTTGAAAAAAGCAAAAAACTTTCTGTATATGCTTCGGTTGCATATCTGTTTTGGAAAGGTCTTAAAATAAATTTATTGGATTTACCGGGATTTTACGACTTCGAGGGCGAAAGGCACGAAGGGCTTTCCGCATGCGGAGGCGCAATTTTGGTTGTAGGAGCAAACGGCGTTTTACCGATAGGCGCGGAAAGCGTTGTTGAATACTGTTTAAGGCTCGGTAAACCGCTTATCATATTCATTAACGGCATGGATAAAGCCAACGCCGATTATGCGGGAACGGTAAACGCGTTAAAAGAAAAATATGCGGGCAAACTTGCGCCTATACAGATACCCACAATTTCCGAAGGAAAAATGACGGGTTATATAAACGCCATACAGGAAAGAGCTTATAAATTTTCCACTCAGGGACCGCAGGAAATACCCGTTCCGGACGAGCTGAAATCACAGCTTGAAGAAATGCAGGCGAACCTTATGGAAACCGCCGCCGAAAACGACGAAGTTTTACTTGACAAATATTTTACCGACGGCGTACTTACAAAAGAGGAAGTAATCCGCGGAATACGCAAGGGTATCGCTACGGGCAACGTAATACCCGTAATGGCGGGAAGCGCGCCTCAAAAACCAGGCGTTATAAATCTTTTGGACGAAATTTTGCGGTATATGCCAAACTCCGAGGAACGCAGACCCACGCTTGCAACCGATTTGAACGCCGACGAAATAATAAGCGTTCCGCGCGACGAAAACGCGCCATTTGCGGCGCACGTGTTCAAAACGGCTTACGACCCCTACACTGGTAAACTCAACTATATAAAGGTTTACAGAGGAAAACTAAAATCGGGCGATACGGTATACAACGCAGATACGGGCAAGGAAGAGAGAATCGGGCAAATATTTATGCTTAAAGGCAAAAAAACCGAACTGGTTTCCGAATTAGTTGCGGGAGATATTGGCGCGGTGAACAAACTTGCCGCCACCGATACCAACAACACGCTTTGCGCGTTAGGCACCGCAATACAATTCGACCCCGTACCTTTCCCCCGCCCCACCCTTTCGCTTGCGGTTAAATCGGTAAACAAGGGCGAAGAGGATAAAGTTTTTGCGGGATTTGCGAAAATGCGCGAAGAAGATTACACTTTTGCAGTTGAAAAACGCGCGGAAACAAACGAACTCATTTTAAGCGGACAAGGCGAAATTCACCTTGAAATTTTGGCGAAGAAATTAAAGGCACGGTACGGTATAGACGTTAAACTGACCGAACCTAAAATTCCCTACCGCGAAACCATACGCGCCGTTGCTACCGCCGAGGGCAAGCATAAAAAGCAATCGGGCGGGCACGGACAGTACGGGCATTGTAAAGTAAGATTCGAGCCGTGCGAAGCAGAATTCGAATTCGGCGACGAAGTTGTCGGAGGCGCCGTTCCCAAACAATATATTCCCGCAGTGGAAAAGGGACTTAAAGAGTGTATGGTAAAAGGCGTGCTTGCGGGTTATAAGGTTACGGGCGTTAGAGCCGTGCTATTTGACGGCAGCTATCATGACGTGGATTCTTCCGAAATGGCGTTCAAAGCCGCCGCGGCGCTCGCATTCAAGGAAGGCATGAAAAACGCCAAACCGGCGCTTTTGGAACCCGTTATGAAACTTAAAGTAGCCGTTAACGGCGAGTATCTGGGCGCGGTTATGGGAGATATTTCCAAACGCAGAGGAAGAATTTCCGAAAGCGTGACCGAAGGAGATATTACTACCGTAATTGCGGAAGTTCCGCTTTCCGAAATTACTAAGTACGCAACCGATTTGCGCGGAATGACGCGCGGGCAAGGAAAATTCTCCACAGAATTCTTACGTTATGAAGAAGTTCCCCCTCAATTTGCCGATAAAATTATAGAAGCAACAAACAAATAATTATAAACATTAAAATAACCCCGCCGGGGCTCTCGCCCCGGCGGG